>CAYQWD010000372.1:0-3471 GCA_964420955.1 uncultured Paludibacter sp.
TCAATTTGGATCGGCAGGTTATGAACCGGCTGTAATTGGTAAAGTTGCCGGAATGGAACTTAACAAACTTTCTGCTCCCATAAAAGGAAATGCAGGTGTTTATATTGTCTACACAAAAAATATTCAGAAGTCAGAAAGCACGTTCGATAAAAATTCTCAAATTGCCATGATTAATTCTCGTACAAGTTATTCTGTTCCGTATTCAATAGTTCAGCAATTGCGCGAAAAAGCAGAGATAAAAGATAATCGACTAACCTTTTATTGATTCCTGAACCGTATTTTCAGTAATTACCCGAACGGAATGACTGCTGTCATTCCGTTTCCGTTTTAAGTTGAACATTACCATTTCTTGCATGTTTCTGGTTTTATCTTTTTTTATTGGAAATAATGAATAAAAAATCTTTATTAGGTCTTACCTCCGAACAACTGAAAGTGATAGTTGCAGAAAATGCAATGCCATCATTTACTGCCCGACAAATTACTGAATGGCTGTATCAAAAAAAAATTACTTCAATACATGAAATGACTAACATTTCACAAAAAAACAGAACTATACTTTCGGAAAATTACGAAATTGGAAGAACTTCTCCTGTACTTATGCAAGCATCAGTTGATGGGACAAAAAAATATCTATTCAAAACACCTGCAGGCCAATTTATTGAAACTGTTTACATACCCGAAGACGACAGGCATACACTGTGTGTTTCTTCTCAAGTCGGTTGCAAAATGAACTGTAAATTTTGCATGACAGGCAAAATGGGATTTGTAGATCAATTATCCCCTGCCGATATTTTAAACCAGATATTGTCTTTGCCTGAATCATCCGTGCTTACTAATATCGTTTTTATGGGAATGGGCGAACCTTTTGATAATCTCGATTCGCTTTTAAAGGTACTTGAAATTATTACTTCCGATTACGGGCTTGCATGGAGTCCGCGAAGGGTTACAGTGTCAACAATCGGACATTTAAATGGCATGAAAACATTCCTCGAAAAATCTGAATGTCATTTAGCCTTGAGTCTGCATTCTCCATTTCATGCTGAAAGACTATCACTCATGCCAATTGAGAAGGCTTACCCTGTGCAAGAAGTACTATCAGAAATTCGCAAATATGATTTCAGTAAACAGCGACGTGTCTCATTCGAATATATAATGTTTAACGACCTGAACGATACTATACGGCATGCAGTCGAATTGGTTAAAGTGCTGAAGGGAATTGATTGCAGGGTAAATCTTATTAGATTTCATGCCATACCCGGAGTGGACTTGAAAACTTCGGATAATGAAAAAATGATAGCATTTCGCGACTACCTCACCCGCAATGGCATAATTTCTACCATACGCAAGTCCAGAGGTGAAGATATTTTTGCAGCATGCGGTATGTTATCAACAAATAAAAAGAACGAGAATGTAAAATGAAAGATTAATAATAATTATTTATCAGATTATCAAAGCTTTGCAGCTTGATGTGTGTTTTTTACGAATAAATCATTTTGTATTTCTCAAATGATTTCTTATCTTTGCACTCCCAAAATCAGAATAAATTATATAATCAATTTTTAATAAATAAGTTATGATCGTAGTACCTGTAAAAGAAGGTGAAAACATTGAAAAGGCATTAAAAAAATTTAAACGCAAATTTGAAAAAACCGGAGTTGTTAAAGAATTACGTCGTCGTCAGTGTTTCGATAAACCTTCTGTAGTAAAACGTGACCAGAAAATTCACGCTGTTTACGTTCAGAAGATGCAACAATCCGAAGAATAAGTAAAAAATTAAGGGAAAACTTGTTTTCCTGATTTTTTTATTTTAATTTCGTTGCAGAATTGCATCTACGATTATGGTCAACGAGTTTCTGCAATATTTACAGTATGAGAAGAATTATTCATCTCATACTGTTTTGTCGTATCATACCGATATTATTCAGTTCTGTAATTTTTTACAAATCGATACCGAACAATTTATACCTGACAATATCACATCTGAAAATATATCAGCATGGATGCTCAACTTAATGGACAATGGAAAGTCTGCCCGAACTGTAATACGGAAAATATCCACCCTTAAATCACTTTGGAAATTCCTTTTGCTAAATAATTATACCCTGCAAAATCCTGTAAAAAAATTACTGTTTCCCAAAACAAAAAAGCCTATTCCTGCGTTTTATAAACACAATGAAATAACGGGAATGCTGAACAATAAGAATAACCCCGATAATTTTGAGACTGTCAGAAATTTATTAATAATCGAAATGTTTTACATTTCCGGAATACGACTTTCTGAACTGATATCGTTGACTGATAGCGAAATAGATTTCAATCAACACACTTTAAAAGTAATCGGAAAGAGAAATAAACAACGCATAATTCCGGTAAGTAGCAAATTTATTGACAATGTAAAATTTTACATTAATACCCGCAACAAAACACTTGAACAGAAATCCGACCCGCAATTATTTGTACGTAGTAACGGAAAAAAAATGTATCCTCGACTGGTATATTCAATAATCCACAATTTGATGTCAACCGTAAGCACTCTCAAAAAACAGAGTCCACATGTGCTCAGGCATAGCTTTGCCACGCATCTGCTTAATGGCGGAGCCGACATAAATGTAGTGAAAGATTTGCTCGGACACAGTAGTCTGGCAGCTACACAGGTTTATACTCATACCGGTTTTGGAGAACTTAACAACATATATAAACATGCTCATCCAAGAGCAAATCAAAAAAAGGAGGAATTATGAAACTAAGAATTCAATCGATTAATTTCGATGCATCTACGGCGCTTGAGGCTTACATCTCAAAAAAAACATCGAAGCTTGAAAAGTTTTTTGATGAAATTTTGAAAGTAGAAGTTTTTTTAAAGGTTGTAAAACCTGAATCGGCAGTAAACAAAGAAGCTGAAATCAAAGTGTCAATACCCGGAGAAGAGTTTTTCGCATCAAAAACATGCGATTCTTTTGAAGAAGCTGTTGATCTCTCAGTTGTAGCTCTCGAGAAACAAATTCGTAAATTCAAAGAAAAAATAATTAACAAGTAAAATAATCAAATAAATATTTTGTATTCCAAAATAATTTCGTACATTTGCAAGCCGTTTGAATAGCGTAATTCAAACGGCTTTTTCAACTATAGAAATGTCTAATATTTAGCGCATTGCCTCTTTAGCTCAGCTGGCCAGAGCACGTGATTTGTAATCTCGGGGTCGTTGGTTCGAATCCGACAAGAGGCTCAAAACCAAAAAAAATGCCTCCTGCCACATAAAAAAGAGGATAAAAAAGGTGAAATAAAGTATTAGTGTATATTTTAAATGTTTTTTTTTGAAATTAATAAAATATTAATCGGTAACTGAGTAACCTTTTTATTGAGATAAGAGACTGATTAATTTTGGGCAGATACCAAAGTGGCCAACTGGGGCTGACTGTAACTCAGCTGTCTTTCGACTTCGGAGGTTCGAATCCTTCTCTGCCCACAATG
>CAYQWD010000373.1:0-3427 GCA_964420955.1 uncultured Paludibacter sp.
CATACTTATCCGATTATTACAAAGAATCTATTTTTAAAATAATTAGTTAATCAAATTTGTTAAAAAAATCTGAAAAACAATATAATTTCCCAAATTCTGTAACTGATTAAATCAACAATTTGATGATAGTACATTTCAGTATTCATTATATAACAAAGTGGGGTCAAGGTCTACAGATTTCACTAATCAAAGCTGCATCCGAAAAAAATGTATTTTCAATGCAATGTGAAAAGGGTTCGGTTTGGAGTGCAGAAATCGAAATTCCTGACAATACAAAAATTATACAATATCAGTATCTGATTGTTGAATCAGATAAGGTTTCAGTCCCCGCCTATGGAGGAATAAGAGAATTACAGATACCACCAGCAAACTCAAAAATTTTTGTTAAAGATAGCTGGAGAGGACCCTATGGCGATTCTCCTTTCAATACTGATATATTTAAACAATGTTTTTTCCGGCGCAAGAAAAGTAATGCCGCACAAAAGTTGCTGAATCCAAAACTGATTATCACTCTAAACTGTCCTCAACTTGAACCAGGCAGACATTTTGCAATTACCGGAAATCAAAAAACAATTGGAAATTGGGATGTAAGTAAAAAAGTAAAAATGGACGATAATGGTTTTCCCTTTTGGAAAATCGAACTCGATACGGATAACATTCAGTTTCCGCTTGAATATAAGTATCTGATTGTTGATACTGCTTCCGATGAAGTGTTAGCTTGGGGAGGAGGTCCAAACCGAATTGTTGAAAATATTCACTTCGATGGTGTGAATATAGTGAATGACGAACATTTCATCCGCATAATAGATTCATGGAAAGGAGCTGGTGTAGCAATTCCGGTTTTTTCGCTCCGGAGTAAAAAAAGTTTTGGTACAGGTGAATTTGCCGATTTAAAACTTATGATAGACTGGGCAGTAATTACCGGTCAGAAATTAATTCAGACACTGCCGGTAAATGATACAATTTTATATCATACCAATTACGATTCGTATCCTTACAATGCAGTTTCTGTTTATGCATTACATCCGCTTTATCTCAATCCTGAAAAAACGGGTAAATTACCCTCTGATGAACGCAGAGTTTATTTCGAGGAAAAAAGAAAAGAACTTAACAGTAGAACCTTTTCCGATTATCAGAATGTAATGAATCTGAAATGGGAATATTTCCGTGAAATCTATCATTTTACAAAAAATAAAATATTTATTTCAAAAGATTACAAGCAGTTTTTTGAAAATAACAGGGAATGGCTTGTACCTTACGCTGCTTTTTCATACCTGAGGGATCGATTCGGAACCCCCGATTTCAGTAGTTGGCCCCAATATTCTGTTTATAATGCTAATGAAATTTCACTGCTGAGTTCACCACAAAACGAACATTACAACGAAATTGCTATTTATTATTTTCTACAATATCATTTACACTTGCAACTTACCGAAGTGCACGAATATGCACGTTCGAAAGGAATTGCCATTAAAGGCGATATTCCGATAGGAGTAAGCCCCCGCAGTGCTGATGCTTGGGTAAATCCCGAACTTTTTAATCTGAATACACAAGCTGGAGCTCCACCGGACGATTTTTCACCAACTGGACAAAATTGGGGATTCCCAACGTATAACTGGGAAAAAATGGCAACTGATGGGTACGAGTGGTGGAAAAAACGTTTCAGAAGTATGGCAAACTATTTCGATGCTTATCGCATCGATCATATTTTAGGATTTTTCCGTATTTGGGAAATTCCCGAAAACGATGTTTGGGGCTTGACAGGTATTTTTAATCCTTCATTGCCATTTACACGTGATGAACTCCAAAGCAGAGGTTTATGGTTTGACGATGAAAGGTTTTTGAAACCTTATATGAAAGAACATGTACTTTACTCCATATTCGGAAAATATGCCGATGATGTAATTCGGGAATTTCTTCTGCCGGATGGCTGGCAATCGTTTAAATTTAAATCTGCGTTTGACACTCAAAAAAAGATTGAAAAGCATTTCAAAAGTCTTGGTTACAGTTTTGGAAATAAAGATGTTATTATTCGCGATGGATTGTACATGTTGCATAGCGAGGTATTATTTGTAAGAGATATTCGTAAACCGGAGTGCTTTCACCCGCGTATTTCAATACATAATTCGTATACATTTCGCGATTTGCCTGAAGCAACCCGAAAAGTGCTTGATGCAATTTATGTGGATTATTATTATAGAAGGCACAATGATTTCTGGAAAAATGAGGCTTTTCGTAAATTACCAGCTCTGATTACTTCAACTTCAATGCTTGTATGTGGCGAGGATTTGGGTATGGTACCCGATTCGGTTCCTGATGTTATGAATGCACTTGAAATTATCAGTCTTGAAATTCAGCGTATGCCCAAAAAAGCAAATGCAGAATTTGCAATGCCCGCCGATGCACCGTATCTTTCTGTTTGTACTACATCTACACATGATATGAACCCCATAAGAGCCTGGTGGGAAGAAGATAAATCAATTTCACAGAGATTTTATAATAAAGCGCTTGGAATTCCCGGTCAGGCACCCGAAAAATGTGAGCAATGGATTGCAGAAAAAATAATTGATCAACATCTCCAGTCGAAAGCAATGTGGGTAATTTTGCCCTGGCAGGATTGGATCGCAACCGAAGCTCGCTTATGGTTGAAACATCCTGCAGCCGAAAGAATAAATGTGCCGAGTAATCCGCGCAATTTCTGGTGTTATCGCATTCATATTCCTTTGGAAAAACTGCTGAAAGATGAAAAATTCAATCAGAAAATCAAAAAGATGATTGAACAGGCAGGCAGGTAATGTAATGTTCGAATGTGCCAAAATAATAATGTTTCATTGATATGATTTTTGCAATTTTTCATTAAGACAAAGTGAAAATAATCCAAATAATTTATTATCGGAAAATCAGTTTAGTAAACCCTAAACGTAAAAACTTATAAACTGCAAACTCTTCAAATATAAAAAATATGAGCGACCAACGATATAATCTCCGTGGTGTTTCCGCATCGAAAGAAGATGTTCACAATGACATAAAAAATATTGAAAAAGGACTTTTTCCGAAAGCATTTTGTAAAATAGTGCCTGATTATCTTGGTGGCGATGTCGAATTTTGCAATATAATGCACGCTGATGGAGCAGGAACAAAATCTTCGCTAGCATATATCTACTGGCGCGAAACCGGCGATTTGTCTGTGTGGAAAGGCATTGCGCAGGATGCTTTGATAATGAATATCGACGATTTACTATGTGTTGGCGCTATTGATAATATTCTGCTTTCGTCCACTATAGGGCGAAATAAAAACCTGATTCCTGGCGAAGTTATTTCTGCAATTATTAACGGCACAAATGAATTGGTAGAAGAACTTCGTGAACTGGGTGTAAATATTTATGCTACCGGTGGCGAAACTGCCGATGTAGGCGATATTGTGCGT
>CAYQWD010000374.1:0-3426 GCA_964420955.1 uncultured Paludibacter sp.
ACTGTCATTCAGAGCGAAGCGAAGAATCTCAAATATTTAGTCGGTCAGTAGTGATAAAATATTAAAAACACATAGAATATAATATGATTGTGATATTTGTTTGCGGTTTCGAAAATTATTATCTTAAATTCAAATGTTTTTTAGTGATACTTTGTGTGCTTAGAGCCTAAGTGGTTTTCTTAATTATTTGTTTATGAATGCATTAAACTTTAATTTAAAAAATCTGAATATATCATTGATACAATATAAAAATTCTAACCCATTCAATTCCTGAATCATAATGAATTTGAATCGCAAAAAACCTCATCAATGAATACAACTGAATCGTGATTAATGTACATTTACTTTTTCTGAAACGGTCTGATTTGCGTATTTTTGCAGTAAATTAAAAGAATAAGAAAATAATATATATATATATGCTCACAGCCGACAGTTTAACAGTAGAATTCAACGGGAAAACGCTTTTTAAAGATATTTCATTTGTAATTAACGAGAAAGACCGCATCGCCCTTATGGGAAAAAACGGTGCCGGAAAATCCACTTTGTTGAAAATACTTGCCGGTGTACGCGAACCGAATAAAGGCAGGGTTTCGTTTCCAAAAGGTACGGTTGTGGCTTATCTACCACAGCATTTGTTAACCGAGGATAATCGTACGGTTTTCGACGAAACTGCTCAGGCTTTTTCCGAATTACACGAAATGGAGCGTGAAATTCAGGCGCTGAATGAAGAACTTGCCACACGCACAGATTACGAATCGGACAGTTATATGGAGCTGATTGAAAGAGTTTCGGTGCTGAGTGAGCAGTTTTACGGGCATGAAGAAATTAACTACGATGCTGATATTGAGAAAACACTGCTTGGTTTGGGTTTCTCGCGTGAAGATTTTACACGAAACACCTCAGAATTCAGTGGCGGCTGGCGAATGCGAATTGAACTGGCTAAAATTTTATTACACCGACCAGATATAATTTTACTTGATGAACCGACAAATCACCTCGATATAGAATCCATTCAGTGGCTCGAAGATTTTCTGATTAACTCTGCCAAAGCTGTAGTGGTTATTTCGCACGACCGCGCTTTTGTGGATAATATCACTACACGTACCATAGAAGTTACGATGGGGCGTATTTACGATTACAAAGCAAGATATTCGCACTATCTGGAATTGCGCAAGGAACGCCGCGAACAACAACAAAAACAATACGATGAGCAACAGAAAATGATAGCTGAAACCACTGAGTTTATCGAACGATTCAAGGGTACTTACTCAAAAACGCTGCAAGTGCAAAGTCGTGTAAAAATGCTTGAGAAGCTTGTATTGGTGGAAGTTGACGAGGTGGATAGCTCACGTTTACGATTGAAGTTCCCTCCTGCCCCGCGTTCGGGAAACTATCCTGTAACTGCCGAAGGCGTAGGGAAATGCTATAGCGAAAAACGTATTTTTTCCAATGCCAACTTCATGATTGAACGAGGTGAAAAAATTGCTTTCGTAGGTAAAAACGGCGAAGGAAAATCGACACTAGTGAAAGCCATAATGGGAGAAATTGAACACGAGGGCAAACTCACTATCGGTCATAATGTTAAAATAGGCTACTTTGCTCAGAATCAGGCTTCATTACTCGACGAAAACCTTACAGTATTTCAAACCATTGATGATATTGCCGAGGGAGAAATTCGTACAAAAATCAAAGACTTGCTTGGAGCTTTTATGTTTGGCGGCGAAGAATCGCTCAAAAAAGTAAAAATACTCTCAGGTGGCGAACGTACACGCCTCGCGCTGCTTAAACTACTGCTCGAACCTGTAAACCTGCTTATTCTCGACGAACCTACTAACCACCTCGATATGAAAAGCAAGGATATTCTGAAACAGGCTTTAGTGGATTTTGATGGTACGCTTATAGTTGTTTCGCACGACCGCGATTTCTTAGATGGTTTGGTTACCAAAGTATTTGAGTTTGGCAACCAAAAAGTAACCGAACACCTTGAAGATATTTACGGTTTCCTTGCCAAAAAGAAAATGGAGAATTTAAGGGAAATTGAACGGAAGTAATTTTTAACATCTCAAATCTAATCGTTTATAAAATTTCATAAAGTTTTCAGGATAAATTATATCCAAACTTTTTTACCCGCAGGCTACTCTATAGGTTATTATTTGAAATTCCTTTCAATACATTTTCCATGGCCAATTTTTCGGAGTAGTCCCATATTAAACAAATTCGATCTTTTAAACAAATATTCTTAAACAATTTATATTAAATTGTACTTTCCAACTTTTTTTCTGCATAACACCTAACAGGTTTTTAAAACAAGTTAGGTGTCCAGATTTATAAAAACTAATTTAGAGCACTTTCTAAATTGTAAGAATATATATTACAATTTGCTACCGAGTAGAAAGATAAATAAGGGTTACCGCCATTGTCAATTTGTTTTTGTAATCGGTTTTTTTGCATTCTTATCCTCTGCAAAACGGTCGATTTAACATCTTCTCCATTTGCTTTAACTTCCGATGTGCAATGGTGTTCTTTCTTCTCAGCGTTTTCAGCCTCTATTGCCGCATGCTCTTGTTTGTTCAGTGCAGCCATATCAATGCGTTGTTCATGAACAATACCAGTAATGGTTACAGTTTTCGACACCGCCTGACGATCGAATTTTCTTAATTCTGAGCCAGCATTGAACCTGACAGTACGCTTGCCATCGGTGGTTGCAAGAAAAATTTTGTTTCCGCTGCGCGCACAAACATGTGTTGCACGACCTTTCACAGTAACTTCGGTGCCAGCAAGTTGCGAGATAGAGTTGAGCAATTCATCAACTGTGTATACTTTTTTTGTTTCATTGGCTTGCGAAACACTGAAAATAGCCATCATGGCTAATGCAATAATTGTTACTTGTTTTCTCATTTTTTTGTTTTTTGGATTTGTTATGTTTAATCAAAAGTCAATTCGTTCATTATGTACTTTGCATTTTCAAATTTATCAATTATGAAAAGTACATATCTTATATCTACATTAATGGCTCGGTTTTTATCTGCTTGGTAAAAAAACTTGCCAGGAAGTGATTCGAAGTTACCATCAAATGCCAGTCCAACGAGTTGTCCATACTGATTGAGTACAGGCGAGCCCGAATTTCCTCCAGTAATGTCGGTGTTGCTCAAAAAGCAGGTGTAAAGCATGCCATCTTTTGCATATCTTCCAAAATTTTCACTTTCTAATGCTTTGCTAAACTGTATAGGTAATTGGTAAGCTTGGGGCTGGCTATGTATTTTTTCGAGAAGACCTTTGTGTGTAGTTTGTGCCTCAAATTTTATCCCGTCGAGTGGGTTGAATCCGCTACATCGACCATATGTAAAGCGCATACTAAGATTTGCATCAGGGTAACTTGTTTGTTGATGAGCATTGCGCAAAGCTATTTGATAGTTTATTTCAGCA
>CAYQWD010000375.1:0-3406 GCA_964420955.1 uncultured Paludibacter sp.
TCCCGCAGGAGCAACAAAATAGTTTATGGCTTGTACTAAGTTTGAAAGCATAAACGAAAAGAGTAATAGAAAATAATGGAAACGCTTCATTTTATTGTTTAAAAAAAATACTTCACTTTAAGAAATAAATTTTGATGAATAAATGTTCAGACCTAACAGGTTTTAAAAACTTGTTAGGTCTTGACTGTTAAAATGAATTTTCAAATAATCATTTCGTTGATTCAATTACAATCTTTCCTGCTTTCAATCCTTTTCCGGAAACAGTAAGTTCAAGTTTTCCTGAATTTTCCGACGATTGAAGTGTTACTACTAATTTTCCACTGAATGTTTTCATTGTGGGTAAATGAAACATTTCGAGTGAAGTAGCATCGCCATTGCAAACTGCACGGAATTTCCCTTCTCCTTTAGTCGAAAACTTCAATTGATTTGTGGCTGTAGGGCAAAGATTTCCATTTTTATCAACAACAGAAACGGTGATGTAGCTCAAATCTTCGCCATCGGCTTTTATCAGAGAACGGTCGGCTTCTAATTTCAGAGCGTAGGGTTTTCCGGCAGTTGAAACCGATTCTTCAGCAACTGCTATTCCGTTATCGTTGTAAGCCACTACTTTAATCGTTCCGGGTTCGTATTTTACGTTCATCCACATCAGGCGGTAACGTTCCAGTCGGGAGTTTTTGCTTTTTCGTTGAATTCCCTGACTTTTTCCATTGACAAAAAGTTCGGCGCTGTTGTAGTTTGTGTACACAAACACCGGCGTAACTTCTCCTTCGCGACCGTGCCAAGTCCAATGCGGCAGGATATGCAGTGTTTGGTCGGTTGTATTCCAGCGACTCCGATACAGATAATATCGATCTTTGGGTAATCCGGCTAAATCGCAAATGCCGAAATATGAACTGCGTGAAGGCCAGTAATTATCGTAAGGCGTTGGTTCGCCCAAGTAATCGAAACCAGTCCACACAAATTCACCAATCACCCATGGTTTGTCGTCCTGCATTTCGAAATCCACTTCGGGAATATTCGACCAATTGCAGGCTTCCAAATCGTAGGACGAAGATTGCAAATCATCGTAGGTTTTATCTTTAAATTCCTTCACCGGAAATTTGTAAACACCGCGCGAACTAACAGTGGAAGCAGTTTCGGAGCCGAGCAATATACCCTGCGGAAACCTTTTGTAAGCTTCTTCGTAAAGATTTACCCTGTAGTTCAGACCTGGGATGTCCATAATAGCACCAAAACCACTTTCCATCACTGCTTTTACCTGATCCATACCCACTGTTACAGGGCGTGTCGGGTCTTCGCGATGAAAAATATCCTGTAACCATTTGGCACGTTTTACTCCTTCACTTCCCCATTGATCAGGCACTTCGTTGCCAGAACTCCACATAACAATGCAGGTATGATTTCGGGTTGCATGAACCAGATTTACTACATCTTTTTCAGCCCATTCGTCAAAATAAAGATTGTAACCATTTTTCACTTTGGGCTTTTTCCACTCATCAAAACTTTCAGCAAGAAACATAAAACCCATTTCGTCGCAAAGTTCAAGTTGCTCAATGGAAGGCATGTTGTGTGACGAGCGAATGGCATTGCAGCCCAAATCCTTCAGAATTGTCAGCTGACGACGCAGAGCCGCTTTATTGATGGCAGCGCCCAGCGGACCAAGATCGTGATGAAGACAAACGCCTTTGAACTTAGTGGATTTTCCATTCAACTCAAAGCCTTTTTCGGCACTGTATTTAATTGTTCGTACTCCAAAGCGTATTGTTTCGGAATCTTTCAGCGTATTACCTTGAAAAAGTTGCAGTTCAACTGAGTAAAGATAAGGCGTTTCGGGACTCCATCGTTTAGGATTTATCAAACTAATATTTTGTTCAATTTCATCACCAAAACGTTGACTAGCAGAATTTTCAACAATAACTTTTCCTTCGGCATCGCGAATAATGGCTTTTACCTGCAGATTTTCACCCTGCACCTGCGAGCGGATATTTACTTTTGCCAAATCGTCAGTAACAAAAGGTGTGGTAATATAATGAGCCCAATGTTTGAAACTATCAGCATTTTTCACTGTAAGTTGCACTTTGCGGTAAAGTCCTGCACCGGGATACCAGCGTGAAGAAAAAGGAAAGTTCTCGAGCCTGACAGCAATTATGTTATCGTTCCCATTTTTCAGATACGAACTGATATCGAAATAAAAATAACTATAACCATAAGGCCATTCTCCCACAAACTGTCCATTTACATAAACCTTTGCATTACTCATGGCTCCATCGAACGACAGTATCGCTTTTTTACCATCAGAAAACTCCGGAACATTAATTTTAGTACGATACCAACCCACACCAATAAAAGGCAAAGCGCCTGTGCGTCCGGTTTTCTCTGTAGCAACTTTTTCATTGTTCTGTACAATCTGAACAACTTGCTTATCAATTTCTTTATCGAAAGGTCCGTAAATTGCCCAATCGTGCGGTACTTTAACTGTTTGCCATTGTTCATCATTGAAATTGACAGCAGAAGCCGACTGATTATCGCCTCTTGAAAATTTCCATGAATCAAGGCTTTTTACTGTTTTTTGTGAAAACATGTTGGCAGTACAAAATATGAACAGCAGGAAAAATATTTTTTTCATTTCGAAATTTTTAAATAAATAACTTTTCCAAAGTTTTGAACTTTAGATAAAAAAGAGAAAAATAGCTACTAAATATCTTATTTCAAACTAATTACTCCATATAAAATACTTCAGGCAAAGATACTGAAATGGGCGAATTATCCGGATTGGTTTCCATAATATCGGCCATATAAGCCCACCAACGCTGTACAATTTCGGTTGAACCCAAATCCTGCGAGCCACCTTCGCCGCTGTTTTTCTGAACAGCAAAAAGGATATTGGTGTCCTTATCCCAAAAAATGGAATAATCACAAACACCTGCATCCTGCAATAGTTTTTTCAATTCTGGCCAAATGGCATTGTGGCGTTTTTCGTACTCGGCCTCGCAGCCCGGTTTCAGAAACATTTTAAAAGCTTGACGTGTCATAATATTGTTTTTTTAGATTAAGAAAATATATGATTGTATTTTTATTCATTACGATATTCAAACCAGTCGAATACCACTTTTTTGCTGCTTTTCTTTCCATTACTGGATGCATAAACACCAATTCCGGGTCCGTTAAATTTATTGATAGCGCTTTCACAAATTGGTTTTAAGCTCTGGAGACCTCCAATATTTTTAAGGTTTTCAAGTGTATCGCCAAAACTAAACTGAACATTAAGTCGGTTAATTTCAGCCCGTAAATAAACCTCCGATTTTGAATATGGAACTTCTCCGATTAATTCTTTTTTTCCTTCTGATTTACAAATTGAAGTCGTCTTGACTTTTTAAAGAGTTAAACAATATTTAAAAGAAGGGAA
>CAYQWD010000376.1:0-3391 GCA_964420955.1 uncultured Paludibacter sp.
AACCATAGGTTATACTGATATGTTCGGAAACAAAACTCGAAATACCGAACCTTTATTTATTATTGATGGAGTACAAGGTGGCTCTTATTCCGATTTGAACCCTAATGATATTGAAAGTATCGATGTTCTGAAAGATGCTTCATCCACGGCTATTTATGGTTCACTTGGAGCGAACGGTGTAGTTATAATTACTACAAAAAAAGGAAAAGAGAATAAAGTATCCGTAACCCTCGATAGCTATTATGGAATTAACGGTTTTGTTGATTATCCAACGCCCCGAACTGGCGATTCATACATGGATTTGCGTAGAGAGGCATATAGAAGTGTGGGGCAGTGGGCAACCAAAGCCGATGATTATAAAATTTTTACTAACGAGGAATGGACAGCCATACAGAGTGGTAACTGGGTAAATTGGGTTGATGTTATTACAAGGCAAGGCGCTCAGCAAAGTCATAATGTAACATTTTCATCCGGGAAAGATAAGGTAAAATCATATTTGTCTCTCGGGTATTTCAATGAACTGGGAATTTTTGATAGAGATAATATGTCGAAATATTCGCTGCGAACAAATCTCGATTACGAAGTGAAAAAATGGTTAGGGGTAGGAGTAAGTTCACAGTTAACATATTTCAATAAAAATTTAATTCCAAGTAATATGTTAACCCAAGCTTCAACCTATATACCGCTTGGTACGCCCTATGACGAAAACGGCAAGATTGTATTATTCCCTGTATCGGGCGATGCAAACAGATTATCGCCATTGGCCAATTACGTCAGTGAAGACAAAGCAGTAAATAATACTGTGTCGGTAAAAACTTTTAATACTGCATATTTATTGATTCAACCCTTTAGTAATCTTAAGTTCCGTTCAAATATATCGGCTGCGATTAATGCATCAAGACAAGGCGTTTACAATGGTAAAAACTCAACCTCGCAGTTTGGTGGAAGTTATACCAATCAAGCGACTGCGTTCAATAACTTATATAGAAACTTCTCATGGGATAATATCCTAACTTTTACCGAAAAAATCAGTGATCATAATTTTGAAGCTACTGCAATTTCAACATGGATGAAGAATATTGATGAAGGCTATTATGCTTCAGGATATAATCAGTTGCTCGACTCCTATACGTTCTATTCATTGGGAGCTACAGAGCCTGCAAGTCGTTTAATATCATCGAATTACATACAGTCTCAGACTTTTGGCTTTGCAGGTCGAATTTCTTATAATTATTTAGGAAAATACTTCCTTACTGCTACTGCTCGTTGGGATGGATCATCAGTTTTAGCACCCGGCCATCAATGGGATTTCTTTCCTTCTGTTTCTGCAGCATGGCGAATCAGCGATGAAAGTTTCCTATCAGAGGCAACATGGCTGAGCAATTTAAAGCTTCGTGCAAGTTATGGAACAACCGGTAATGCCGGCGCACCAGCCTATGCAACTCAAGGAGGAAGTGTTTCTGCTAATACTCGATTTGGTTTTAACGATACTGCTGCTACAGTTTATCAGTTTGGTTATTTGGTTGGAAATCCTGAATTGGGCTGGGAAAAATCCACCACAACAAATATTGGTCTTGATTTTGGAATTCTGAAAAACAGAATAGATCTGAATGTTGACATTTATGATATCGACACAAAAGATATACTTATGGCTCGCAGCTTACCACCATCAACAGGCGCCGGAGGAGCAAGTTCGGCTCAATTTTCCACTTATCAGAATATTGGCAGAACCAGCAACAAAGGTATCGAGATTGCACTGAATACTGTAAACATACAGATGCGTGATTTGAAGTGGAATACTACAATTACTTTTGCTGCTAATCAGGAAAAAATTGTATCGCTCATTACTGATGCTGATATTATTCAGGGTCAAAATGCCGAAGTATCTTCTTTACTTATAGGAAGACCTATAAACTCATTTTATTCGTACAAACTCAATGGTATCTGGCAGTTAGGCGAGGAAGAAGAAATGGCAAAATACAAACTCAATGGCGTTCAAAATGTATTTAAACCCGGTTCGCTTAAGGTAGTTGACAGGGATGGTGATATGAATATTACTTCTGCCGACCGACAGTTTCTCGGAAGTCGTTCGCCTAAATGGACTGCCGGATTCAACAATTCAGTTTCTTACAAAGGTTTCGACTTAAATGTATATATGCTAATGCGCTGGGGACAAATGATCGATGCAGAATTTTTAGGAAGATTTGATCCATCAGGAGTATCGAACAGTCCCGAACATTTAGATTACTGGACTCCCGAAAATCCTTCAAACGATTTTCCTCGTCCGAAAAAAGATGGTAAATTATTTGATTATTTCGGATATATGTCGTTGAACTATATCGATGGTTCATATTTTAAAATTAAAAATGTAAACTTGGGATATACATTGCCGGAAAAACTTACAAATCAGGTGGGTATAAACAAGTTAAGAGTTTATGCTACAGCTTCTAATTTATTCACTTCTACAAAAAGTCATTTAATTAAAAATTATGACCCTGAAAGAGGTGGTAGCGAAACTATGCCGTTGACCAAACAGTTGGTGTTCGGTTTAAATCTGAATTTTTAAATCTGAAAAATGAAATTTTATGAAAACAAGAATAAAATCAAATTTATTTATTTCCGCAATTTGTGCGATATTTTTAAGCTCATGCAGTCTTGAAGAGTTTAATCCATCAGGATCTACAGCAACAAATGTGTTCAATACCGAGATTGGGATGAATACCCTCGTAAACGCTGCATATTATAATTTCAGAGCACAGTTTTACGGTCGCGAAGATGTTATGTTTTTGTGGGAAGGTGGAACCGACCTTTGGTATATGGGAGGAAAGGGAACTTATGCCGACCAATTGCTGACTTATACAGCAAAGCTTGATGCAACAACAGGTCAGATAAAAAACACATGGCAACGTTTGTACGAAATTGTAAATTATGCAAATGCAGGCATCAATCGCATAGGTGCAGTTGAATTTGCAAATCAAACAACAAAACTTGCAAAAGAAGGCGAACTTCGCTTTATCCGTGCTTATGCTTACTGGATGATTGCAGAATGCTTTGGTGGGGTTACTTTGCGTACTACAGAAACTTCTGGCGTGCCTTTAACTGCGCAGCGCAGTTCACTGAAGGATTTTTATGATTTAATTATTTCCGATTTGGAAAGAGCAGTAGAAATTTTACCTATTACGCAAACTGAATATGGCAGAGCTGATAAAAAAGCAGCGAGAGGTTTATTGGCTCGTGCTGCCTTAACCAGAGCTTCTTATTTGGAGTATTTTGAAAACAAAAAAACCGAAGCTGATGTGTTTTATCAAAAAGCATTTGCTGCTGCTAAAGATTTAATAGATAATCAGACTACATACAAATGTAGTTTATATCCTAAATATGAGGATATTTT
>CAYQWD010000377.1:0-241 GCA_964420955.1 uncultured Paludibacter sp.
ATCGTAACAACAAGCGCTATTGCAAAAAATCGTGTTCAGATAACTTTCAGTAAATCTTTTCAACCTGCTTCGGCGCTTGATAAGAAGAATTATAATATAAAAGACATTAGCATAACTAATATATTAAAAGGCAAAAATGACAGTACCGTAATACTTGAAACTTCTGATTTAACTTATGGAACTTATACGGTTGAAGTCAAAAATGTGCAATCTGCTTCAGGAGAATTAATCGAAGATGGGG
>CAYQWD010000377.1:256-3390 GCA_964420955.1 uncultured Paludibacter sp.
TGTTCATACCGGAATTCAGAAAATCACAGCAAGCGGTTTCGAAACAGGCACATCAAACACTCCCGACAAAACAATGGATTTTGATTTTTCAACACGTTGGTCGGCTAATGGAGCGGGACAATGGATACTGTATGATTTAGGAGAAACTGTAACCGCTCAGTCTGTTGAACTGGCTTTTTTTAATGGAGCTTCAAGGCTGGCATATTTCTCGGTTACTTTGTCGGAGGATGGTGAAAAATTTACAGAAGTTTTCAACGGAGCTTCGAGTGGAAAAACCACTGAACTTGAATTATACGATTTTGAAGATAAAAAAGCGCGTTATTTGAAAATTACCGGATTTGGCAACTCACAAAGCACGTGGAACAGTATAACCGAAGTACGCATAAATTTTGCCGCTAACACTTCAGACATCGAAAGTATTCATCAGCAAAAATGTGAAATTATTTATCCACAACCACTGATAGGAAATGTTTTACATTTAACAAATTCTTTATTGGAAAATCGTTCATGGACTATTAAAGACTTGGCAGGAAAAAAAATTGAGGCAGGATACTTAAGTGCATCGAAGAATCAAATAATCTTAAATCAGAAACCTGCTGCAGGAACTTACATATTGAGTTTTGAAGGAGAAAAATCCTTTAGTGTGAGGTTAATGGTTAGATGAAGTAAATTTTTCCCTTAATAAAAGATTAATCAGGAAATTCAGATTTTTATTTTAAGATAGAATTAAAATTTTTTATTAGCGTGATTTATTGAGTACTATAGTTACCTTTTCAGCCTTTCCGCCAAGTGGTGGATTTAGTTTCGACAATCGGACTTTAATTTTTTTTACAGCATCAAATCTTGAAAAAACAGCGGCAATAATCCTGTAACCTGCATGCTCAATCAGTTTCGCTGGTATATTCATTTGTTCTTTTACAGCTTCATATACTAGTTTGTAGTTAAGTGTATCGTGGAGATTATCCGACACTTCGGCAAGCGAAGTATCCACATCGAGGTTTACTGACACCAGAAAAGTATTACCCAATTCCTGTTCATGCTCCAAACAACCGTGATATGCATGAAACTCCATATTTTCAAGTTTTATTTTACTCATTTTTTTTGCTTTGTGATATTATATTTTTTGAAATTAGCTTCGCTGAAATTAGCTTCGCTGAAATTAGCTTTGCTGAAATTAGCTTCGCTGAAATTAGCTTCCTGTTCATGTTAAAATATTGCCATACAAAATACCGTTAAATCAGAATTAATCTTTAAATCCGAAATCTTCAAATCTTCAAATTCATTAAATCACTTTACTTTGAAAATCTCCATCGTGAACAAAAGTTCTTAAAACATCACCGTGTTTTACTTGCGAAGCAGTTGTTATTTTTTTTCCGGCAATGGTAGTTATTGAATAACCATGTTTAAGTAAAAAAAACGGCGAATACGATTCTATACTTTTTTCGATCAGATTGAGCCGGCTTAGTTGTGAATGAAAAATGTTTTTGGTTATCATTTTTAAAAAACCGGCTTGTTTTTGCTGAAATAATTTTTTACGATTTATCCTGTAGCTAAGTCCGCTCTTTATTTTCCATTTATAATTTTCAAGAATACGTTTTTCAGAATTAATTTTTTTATTTATCAAACCAAAAATATCTTCTGCAACTGAAAACAATACATTTTCGGTTTCGTGCATTTTATCAGCAAGTAAAGCAGCAGCGGCAGTAGGTGTTTTTACCGATGTATTTGCTACCATATCCATTACGGTAGTATCGCGCTGATGACCAATACCTGTGATTACAGGCAGTGGGAACTGTGCGCAATTCAAAGCCAGATTGTATGAGTCGAAGCAACTCAGGTCGGTAGTTGCACCACCACCACGAATTATTACCACAATGTCGAACATATCTGCATTAGTATAAATTCAGTCGAGCGATGCAATAATGGAGCTTTCGGCAAGTTCGCCTTGCATTATAGCAGGGAACAAATGTGTGTAAAATGCAAAACCGGAAGTTTCAAAACTCAGTTGATTGCAAAAATCTTCGTATCCTGCAGCTGTAGGCGAAGATATGATTGCTATACGCTGCGGACGATCAGGAAAAATGAGGTTACGGTTCATATCCAAAACTCCATCAGTTTCAAGTTGCCGTACAATTTGTATCCTGCGTGCTGCTAATTCGCCCACAGTAAATGCCGGATCGATATCCCTCACATTCAAACTGAGTCCATACAATGGATGAAACTCAACAGTTGCTGCCACCAGTACATTCATTCCAACTCTGAGTGACTGCCCTGTAGTACTCTCAAAATAGGGTTTAAGCATTCGCCATGATGACGACCAAATTGTAGCTTTCAATCTTGCTAAAATATTATCGTTACCAACTTCTTTTTCAACGAATTCGAGGTAACAGTGTCCGTTAATATTTTCGCGCAATTCTGCCACTTCGGCACGTAACCAAACCGGCGTATCGAAACTCAAATTTACTACTTGCTTAATCCTGTCGGCAAGTTCGGATAATGTAATGGATACCATTTTAATTTTACGCAAGCCAGAAAGCAGGAATAATTATGATTAAACAATGAAAAAGAAATCATGGAAAAAAGAAATTTGGCTTGTACTGTTAATTACAAAATTTTTTATTTCCATCTTCATCATTTATTCGTTTCTGAATTTCTTTTTTAATGTTTACTTTGCTAACCCTACTCTTAATTTCTATATACAATTACTTAACAATAATTTTTTGGGATTCAGAAAAAGCATTATTTCGTACATTAACGACATAAATTCCGTTTTGTAAATTATTTAAATCAAGTTTCATTTCTTTGCTGTTAATTTTACTTGCAACACAAAGTTGCCCTGAAATATTATAAATACTGATTTGTCCACCAGTAAAATTTTCATGTTTCAAATTAATTCTGAGCAAATCGTTTGCATTGTCGTGAAAAATACGCATATTTTTCGACTTTACTTCATATACTGTACTGTAAGTTGGTAAAGTAGCAACTGCTACCTGAAAATTAGGAATGCCATATCCTAACTGCGGATGTGGATATCCATAAAAACTGCCACTGCCAATAACCGATTGCAGAATATCTTCGATGAAATAACGAGTCCGATTTGCTTTTACGTATTGAAGATAACAAGCCATCATACC
>CAYQWD010000378.1:0-3384 GCA_964420955.1 uncultured Paludibacter sp.
TGATGAAATATCAGGCAAATAAAACTTATAAAATAGAGTTACAACTTTCTATCGAAAACCGAAATATTAAAGTTTTTGTTGATGGAAAACAAGTTGGCATTCGTATGTTTTTTGCTCCCGTTGCAGCAATCGAGCGTATTTCTTTCATAACCGGCGAACCTCGCACTTTCCCTACACCAGACACACCCGCCGATCAGGATTACGACTTACCGAATGCAGGAGAAATGACTCCACTTGTGATTTATAGGATTGCCGATTTTAAAACTGAATCAATGGATGTAAATAGCACAGCTGCGGTTTTAAAATTTTCAGATTTCAAACATTATATTGATTATTTCAATACCATGGAAGATGAAAATATCGTTCAGGCAATTCCTAATGCGAAATCTGCCGGTTGGTTGGAAAAAAACATTCCATTATTTGAATGCCCTCAACGCAACTTCGAACAAATGTTTTATTACCGTTGGTGGACATTGCGTAAACATATCAAGCAAACTCCGGTTGGTTACGCTATGACCGAATTTCTTGTAAACAGAAGCTATGCCGATAAATACAATTTGATTTCCTGTGCGCTCGGACATCATATTTATGAAAGCCGCTGGTTGCGCGATACAACCTTTCTGAATCAGATTATACGCACATGGTATCGGGGCAATGAGGGTAAACCAATGGCACGAATGATGAATTTCAGCTCGTGGAATATTGATGCGCAACTGAAGAAATTCTACGTTACAAACGACAAAAAGTTTCTTATGGATATGCTGAATGACATGGAAGCTGAATATATTCGCTGGGAAAATACGCATCGATTGAAAAACGGACTTTACTGGCAGGGCGATGTGCAGGATGGTATGGAAGAATCAATCAGCGGCGGACGCAGAAAACAATATGCACGACCTACCATTAACAGTTACATGTATGGAAACGCAAAAGCGCTGGAAACAATTTTCAGTATGGCAGGAAATGCTGTGAAATCAAAACTTTACCGGCAAAAAGCCGATACGATAAAAAATATGGTTCAAACAAAGCTTTGGAACTCCCGTAATAGATTTTTTGAAACATCCCGTATCGACAGTATGGCAAATGCGCGTGAAGCTATTGGTTATATTCCATGGTATTTTAATTTGCCCGATGCTGAAAAATATGACAGCGCATGGCTTCAGGTAAGCGATGAAAAAGGTTTCTCAGCCCCATACGGACATACAACTGCAGAACGTCGTCATCCTGAATTTCGTACACGCGGTGTAGGAAAATGTGAGTGGGACGGAGCTGTGTGGCCTTTTGCCACTTCGCAAACGCTCACCGCAATGGCAAACTGGATGCAGCAAAATCCCACGAAATTTAAATCGGATAGTGTTTATTTCAGCCAATTTGAAAAATATGTTGAATCGCAGCATCATCGTGGACGTCCGTACATTGGTGAATATTTAGACGAAGTTACCGGCTATTGGCTTAAGGGCGATCAGGAAAGAGCACGATACTATAATCACTCCACTTTCAACGATTTGATTATTACCGGATTGATTGGCTTAAGACCGCGCGCAGATAATACCATAGAAATTAATCCACTTTTACCCCAGGGAAAATGGGATTGGTTCTGTTTGGATAATGTGTTGTATCACGGAAAAAATTTAACAATCATCTGGGATAAAAACGGAAATAAATATCACCTTGGAAAAGGATTGCGTGTGTTAGTAGATGGTAAGGAAGCAGGTTCTGTTTCAACTTTATCTAAATTAATCATTAAAGATGCACTGAAATAATATGCTGAAAATGAAAAAAATTATTCTATTGGCAATGGTTTTTCTTTTTTCGATAGCTTCTTTAGCCATCGAAATCAAAAACCTCACCTGCGAATTTCAGCAAAATCCGTTGGCGTTGAACACATTGCAACCACGTTTTGGCTGGCATTTACAATCTGATAAACACGAGACCACTCAAACAGCATTCGAATTAGAAATTACAGGTGAAAATTTCAGATGGAATAGCGGAAAAGTCATTTCAAATAAAAGCCAACTTGTACAGTACACAGGGAATCCAATTCAATCAGGTCAAAAATACCAATGGCGAGTTCGTGTCTGGAATGAAAAAGGAGAGTTATCCGAATGGTCTCCCTTTTCAAACTTCCGTACCTCACCCCTGCCCCCTCTCCTTGAGGAGAGAGGAAAATGGATTGGCGCTATTCGCTCCGATTCTGCCCGCATACCTGTCGGAAAACGGTTTATGAGTTGGGAAATGGGCACACAAGAATATAAAGACGTATGGAAAAACATCGATCCTGTTTCACGTAAAAGTATTATTCTTCGCAAAGTATTTCAATCAAATAAAGAGATTAAGGAAGCCACCACGTATATTTGTGGGTTGGGTCATTATGAATATTCTATAAACGGGAAAAAAGTAGGCGATGGTGAATTTGCACCTTTCTGGAGCGACTATGATAAAACAGTTTATTACAATACTTTTGATGTAACTTCTTATTTGAAAAAAGGTGAAAACGTGTTTGGTGTTTTACTTGGAAATGGATTTTTTAACGCACAAGGTGGGCGTTACAGCAAACTGAAAGTTTCGTTTGGCGCTCCCACTTTGCTCTTTAAAACCATAATCCGGTATTCTGATAATTCTACTGAAGAAATTGATTCTGACCAAAGCTGGAAATACGCTTTCAGTCCGATTGCATTCAATGATATTTACGGAGGCGAAGATTATGATGCACGTTTGGAGCAAAAAGGCTGGAATCTGCCAAAGTTTAACGATGCACACTGGAAACCTGTTGTAATACAGGATGCGCCGAAAGGAAAACTTCAGCCGCAACAAGGTTATCCTATAAAAATAATGGAAAAGCTTTCGTATCAATCTGTAAAAAAACTTACAAATGCTGAGTGCGACAGTTCAACGGTTCGAACGAAGCGAAAAGTGAACTATTCGGCAATGACATTCGATATGGTTCAGAATCTGGCAGGTTTTCCGCAAATTACCGTAAAAGGCAAAAAAGGAGATACGATAACATTATTTGTTGGAGAAACTGTTTTTCCCGAGGGCGCTGTTGATCAACGGCAAACCGGTCGTCCACATTATTATACCTATGTTTTAAAAGGCGAAGGCATTGAAACATGGCATCCACGATTCTCATATTACGGTTTCAGATATATTCAAGTGGAAGGCGCTGTTCTGAAAGGTGATAAAAACCCCAGTAAACTACCGGTTTTACTTGATTTAAAATCTTGCTTCGTTTATAATTCAGCGCCACAAATCTCCAAATTCGAATGTTCAAACGATTTGTTTAACAAAACACACACATTAATACAAAAAGCTGTTCAGAGCAATATGCAGGCAGTATTTACCGACTGTCCTCAACGCGAAAAACTCGGTTGGATAGAGCAATTG
>CAYQWD010000379.1:0-3383 GCA_964420955.1 uncultured Paludibacter sp.
ATATAACTCTGATACATGAAACTCCGAAACTCCGAAACCCGTGAATACTTAACCGCCTTCAACTTTTTTACTTCACTTCGGGGTAAACGATACGTGAATGATACATGTTTTTAATTTTTAGTTTGAAAACATCCTTCACTGTTTCCAAATCTCTGAAGCTGATAGGAGCATTTTTATATTGTCCATCGGCTATCTGGCTGTCTATCATGTTGTCAACCATTTCGTCAATGCTTTTCAGGGTGTAGTTTTTCAAGCTTCTCGATCGAGCTTCAACAGCATCTGCCATCATTAAAATCGCCGTTTCTTTGCTGTCGGGCAGCGGGCCGTGATAAGAAAAAGCTTCATCATTAGGTTTTTCGCCCTGATGTGCATTGATGTAGGAGTTGTAGAAATATTTGGTTTTACTAAGCCCGTGGTGTGTAGTGATAAAATGGATTATTTGTTCGGGCAGATGGCTTTTTTTTGCAATTTCAACGCCATCTGCAACATGTTTGATAATGGCTCTTGCTGCAGTTTCGAAATCCATATCGGTAAGCGGATTTTCAACACCATTCTGATTTTCGATAAACAGATCAGGATTTTTCATTTTACCTATGTCGTGATAAAGCGCTCCGGTGCGCACAAGCAGGCTGTTGGCGCCTATTTTTTTTGCAGCTTCAGTGGCAAGGTTCGAAACCTGAAGTGTATGTTGAAAAGTTCCGGGGGCTTTTTCGGCAAATTCCATCATTAAATCGCTGTTGATGTTGGTAAGTTCAACCAGTGTAACCGCAGAAATAAGTCCGAATACTTTTTCAAAAACATATATGAGCACATAAGCAAACAATAAAAAAGTACTGCTGATGGCAAAATGAAGTATTGGCAACCAATGAACTTTATTCAACTCACCTTCTATTATAAATTCATGTGCAAGATAAATGCCCGTATAACAAAGAAAAATTATAAAAGCTGTTTGGGCAAGTTGCGAGCGTTGTGTCATGTCTTTCAGGCTTGAAACTGCAGCCATTCCTATAAAAATCTGTAATATCAAAAATCTGAATGAGTTATCCACCATCAAGGCTACTATCATCATAGTAATAATATGTGCGAAAAGTGCAGTTCGCGAATCGTAAAAAACACGTACCATAACAGGCAGAAGTGCGTATGGTATTATGTAATAATTGAACCCGGTATTTTTTATAATAAATGCAGTGAGCGAAATTATCAATACCATAAGGAGCGATATCAGTATTAAATTGCGATTTTCGTTGAAAATGCGCGGTCGAAACAAATATACATAAAGAAAAAATAGCAGAATTTCGCCAGTTATAATCATTATACGACCAATGGTAACAAGGGCAGTTTGCCCGTAGCTAACTTTGCGTTCTTCGGTAGCTTTTTTCAAGGAAATCAGAATTTGAAAAGCTTCGGATGAAACTATTTCGCCGCGATCGATAATTCTTTCCCCTGTCTGCATCATGCCGCTCGTGAGCGACAGACTTTTTAACAATTCTGTTTTCGATGTTTCTGATATCAAACTGTCATATTTCAGATTTGAAATAATATAATGATTAAGATTAAGTCTTTGGAGTGATTCAGGCAAATCTTTCAATATTGCCTCGTAAGCATTTTTTGGAGTGTAAAGATCGGATATGCTGATAGTGTTGCTTGTTCGGTCCGGATTAACTATTTTTATTTGTTGCTTTTTCTCGGCAGTTAATTTTCCATAATCATCAACAGAAATAATGCCTTTCCCATAAATTTCAGAAAATTTTTTGTGTATGATTTGAGTTTGAAAAATCTGATAAGGTGAAGTGGTTTGAAAATCTTGAATTAGTTTTCTGATTTGTGTGTTACTTGCAATAGTATCAATGTAAAAGTAGGGCGCAAAGTTTTTCAATATCTCCTTCTTTTCGGTTTCTAGTTGATTGTTGGTTTTGTAAATCGGGAAATCGAATGATGCTGTTACAAGTTCGTATGACCATGGTTTACCTATCTCAAACTCATAGTTAAACGAGTTGCGTTCAGGAAAAAGTTGTATTATTACAACAATCAACGCTATAAATATCAGTCCTTTGTATATGTTTTGCCAAGTAGTTTTGCTAAAACTGATTTTCATTTTTATTTATAATAATTAACTAATTTATAACACGGAAATTATTTAGCCCGAAAAATACTAAAATTTTCATTAACTTGCGAAATAAAAACTTAAAATGTTTGTTGTCGACTATTTTATTTCATTATTTCCTTAAAAAAATATTATTGAGTACGCACAAATGCGAAGTTGCAAAGACGCAAAGGATAACTTTTTTAAATATTCCTTTGTGCGTCCTTTATTTAAGAACCAATTTATTAGTATGTTGTAAAAAAATGAAAACTTTGCGTTCTTCGCGTTGTGAATTTTTAATTAATCTTTTTTTGAATAATAATAGTTTCAATACATTACAACTTGCTTTATACACATTGTGTTATTTAATAACGACCCATGGTTATTTGAAAGGATTTCTATTTGAATGAAAATAAATTATATGAAAAAAACTTCATACTTAAAAATAGAGATTTGGCATACTCGAGAAATGCTTTTCATTATTTGAAATAAAAAAATACAGGGTTTGATGTAAGAAATGTAAAGTATCTTCGTCGTAATATTAAAACAGAAAAGAACCGAAATAATCAAACTGAACACAATCGAATGGATGCCATTACTTTTAAACAATTAATTGAACCATTGACAGATATAATATATCGATTTGCGCGTTCGATGCTTCAGAACGAGGAAGAGGCAAAAGATGCAGTTCAGGAATTAAGTCTGAAACTTTACGAAAAAAGAAAAATACTTGATGAAGTAGAAAACTTTCAGGCATTTGCAATGAAATCAATACGAAATCTGTGTTTAGACGAAATTCGAAAACGAAGAAGTAATGATGAATTAACCGAAAATTTACATACAAATTTTAGTCAACCACATCAGCAACTTGAAGAAACCGATATGAAATGGCGAATAATAAGCTTGATATCCAAATTACCTGAACTTCAGAAAACAACTATTCAATTGCGTGATGTGGAAGGATATGAATTGGAAGAAATAGCTACGATAATGGGAATCACAACCAATGCTGTTATGGTAAATCTATCGCGGGCACGAACGAAAATCAGGGAACAAATAATGAACGAAAATAAAAAAGTAGAAAAATATATATGGAAATAAATGAATTAATAGACCGTTACTTCAGAGCTGAAACAAGTCTTGAAGAGGAAAAAAAACTGAAAGAATATTTACATTCGACAGACGTAAATCCTGAACATGAAATGTATCGATATATGTTTGCTGCATTCGAAACTGAACGTTTGGTAATTTATCCCGAAAAAGAACTGAAATTAACAAATGAACTTTCCTCGGTTAAAAG
>CAYQWD010000380.1:0-3370 GCA_964420955.1 uncultured Paludibacter sp.
GAAAACAATACTAATTTCAACACTGCTTTTGGGGTTGGAAGCACCCTCAGTTACTCTTTTAGGCAGATAGAGGAAAAGGCTTCTGGCGGTTTCGTCCTTATTGATGGTGAAAAATTTTATCAAATTGATAATTATGACCAAATGCAGTCTTTTTTTATAAGTTTGGCAAGTGAGTCAGATCAATGGTTGTACATTTCAAGTTCAGGTGGATTAACAGCCGGAAGAAAAAATCCTGATAATGCGTTGTTTCCGTATTACACTGATGATAAAATTACTGATTCCTCAGAAATTACAGGAAGCAAAACTATATTATCCGTAAAAATAAAAGATAAAAAATATCTTTGGGAACCATTTTCAGTTCGTACCCAGGTTTTATACAAAACTCTTCGCAGCATAGCCAAAAGCACTATCGGAAACAAACTTATTTTCACCGAAAAAAATCTTGACTTAGGCATTAGCTTCAGTTATATGTGGACAAGCGCTGTAGATTTTGGATTTATCCGGAAAAGTGTTTTGACAAACAACAATCCCGAAGTTTCAGAAATTGAAATCATCGACGGTATTCAGAATATTTTACCTGCCGGCATCAACAGACAAACGCAAAACGAATATTCAACGCTTGTTGATGCTTACAAGAAAACTGAACTTGTTGAAAATTCTACACTTGCCATTTACCGCATGGAAGCAACCTTAGTTGACCGTGCCGAACCCAGCGAATCATTACGTGCAAATACAGTTTGGAGCGTTGGCTTGGATAATTGTAGTTTTCTACTATGTTCACAACAACTGAACAACTTCAGGAATGGAATGGAAATTTATGCTGAAAGTGAATCGAAAGGCGTAAGAGGTGCGTATTTTTTACACACTATTCTAAAACCGGAAGTCGGGCAAGCTCAAAAGTGGTATGTAATTGCAGAATTAAATAAAGATGTAGCCGATGTTGTTGATTTGCTTCGTTTTATTAACTCCAATGTATCAAAAACTGAAATAATTGAAAAGAGCATTGAAAATGGAAGCCAGACATTGAAACAACTTGTAAAGCAAGCTGATGGGATTCAATTCAGTTCTGATGAAAACATAATGGCACGTCATTTTTCTAATGTTCTTTATAATATCATGCGCGGTGGAATTTATAACAATGAATATGAAATTGACTCCAATGATTTTAAAAAGCACGTATTTCATTTCAACAAAAAAATAGCAACTCAACATACCGGTTTTCTTAATTCACTACCTCAGAATATTGAATTATTAAAACTTGAAAATGAGGTTGAAAAACAAAACGATGCGCAACTCACAAGACTTTTTCAGGAATATCTCCCGTTAACTTTTAGTCGCAGGCATGGTGACCCAAGCCGCCCATGGAACAATTTCAACATAAAAGTAAAAGACGAGCAAGGGAACAAAATACTTTCATATCAGGGCAACTGGCGCGATATTTTTCAAAACTGGGAAGCATTATCGTTATCCTATCCGCAGTATATTTTTAATATAATTTCAAAATTCCTGAATGCCACTACCATCGATGGTTACAATCCTTACAAAATTACCAGCGATGGTATTGATTGGGAAGTAATTGAACCCGAACATCCATGGGCAAATATCGGTTACTGGGGCGATCATCAAATTATTTATTTGCTCAAATTGCTCGAACTTGCATCAAACCATTTTCCGGAAAAATTTGCTGAAATTATTCAAAACGGAAAATTTGCTTTTGCCAATGTGCCTTACCGAATAAAAAAATACGAGGAAATTGTGCAAAATCCGAAAGACTCCATAATCTTTGATGCAAAACTGCACAATGAAATATTGAAGCTCGAAAAAGTTTATGGCGCTGATGCCCGTCTGGTTCAAAATAATAAAAATGAAGTTCTGTTGGCGAGTTTCACTGAAAAAATTCTCGTTACACTTACAGCAAAACTCAGCAATTTTATACCCGGAGCGGGAATTTGGATGAACACACTCCGACCTGAATGGAACGATGCCAACAATGCATTGGTAGGTACGGGAGCTTCAATGGTAACACTGTATTATTTAAGGCGTTACGTGGTTTTCATTAACAAAATTTATGCAAATGTCGAAACTGAATCGTTTGTTTTATCAGCAGAAATTAAGCAATTAATAGTTGAAATGACGAATATATTTTCATCGTTTTCTTCAAATGCAATCAGCGGATTCAACAGTAATGAAAAACGTACATTCGTCGATTTACTTGGAAAAGTTGCCCAAGAGTACCGAATTAAAGCATACAATGGAATTACGGGTGAAACGCAACTCCTGACTAAAACTGAATTTTCTGGATTTCTTCAGCTTGTGCTTAGCCAAATTGAACATACGATAAAAATTAACAAACGCGAAGATAATCTCTTTCATTCCTATAATCTGGTTCGCTTTACCGATAACGAAATTCATATTCGACATTTGAATGAAATGCTCGAAGGACAGGTTGCAATATTAAGTTCAGGAATTCTGAAACCCAGTGAAGTGGTAAGTTTGCTCGATGCTTTGCGCCATAGCAGCCTGTATCGCCCCGATCAGAATAGCTATGTGCTTTACCCTAACAAAAAATTACCTGCTTTTTTAGATAAAAACAATATTTCATCTACAGATATTCAAAATATTGACTTGCTAAAAACTTTTGCGGATAATGCAGATGACAGAATTATAAAAAAAGACTCTCAGGGAAATTATCATTTTAATGCCGGCTTCAACAATGCGATTTTTCTTACCAATGCTCTTTTGGAAATTAAAAAAGAAGGCAAGTATAATATTAGCGATGCTGATATAGAGCAAATTAATGATGTTTATGAAAAGATTTTCGATCATCAGTCGTTCACAGGTCGTTCAGGAACTTTTTACAAATACGAAGGTTTAGGATGCATCTACTGGCACATGGTTTCGAAACTCCTGCTTGCAATTGGCGAAAATATTTCCGTTGCAATTGAAAATGGCGATAAACCGGTTTTGATTGAAAAATTGAAAAAACATTACGCTCAGGTAAAAGCTGGCATTGGAGCACACAAATCGCCAACGAAATATGGTTCATTCCCGTTCGATCCGTATTCACACACACCTTCGATGACAGGCGTACAGCAACCCGGCATGACCGGACAGGTTAAGGAAGATGTTATCAATCGTTTAATGGAACTGGGAGTAAAAGTTGAAAATGGCTCAATTTTCATCGAACCAAATCTTTTAATAAAAGATGAATTTCTGCAGGCTGATGAAAACTCTCTAAATTCATATTTGAGTTTTACGTATTGTTCAATTCCGTTTATCTATCAAACCGATTGTGAAAAAAGCGTTGATATTTATCTTAGAAATGGTTTGGTAATTAAAATCTCGGGCAATATAATTCCCCAGCCTGAAA
>CAYQWD010000381.1:0-3364 GCA_964420955.1 uncultured Paludibacter sp.
AACACCTACACTCGAACATCCTTCAGGCAAACTGATGAGTTGCATAGCAGTATTTTCCATTAATGCTACCAATGCCGGAGTTGAAAATACAGGAAGTAATCCAGAACCTAACTTTTCAGCGGTCTGATTCTCTGAAACTATTATTTTTTGTTTGTAAGTTTTGTTCATAATATAATAAATCGATGTATTGTCAAAAAAAAAAATTATTCGTTTTAAAAATGAAGCATTATTTCCATAAATTCAGACATATAGCTTTAAATACTTCGGATATAAAAAAAGAGTCTCCCGACTCTTTTTTAATTTAATTTTATCCACATTTTGAATAGCCACATGTTTTGCATGTTAAACAACCCTCCTGATAAACAAGAGATTTTTGTCCGCACGAAGGACAACTTTGTCCGGAAATTTCAGTACCATCCGGCACATATTTTTTAAGCGCCCTCGCTACACCCGCTTTCCATGTGTTGATTGATTCACTGTCAAGCTGAAGACCAGAAACTAATTTAATCACTTGGTCAATAGGCATACCGTATCGCAATACGCCTGATATCAGTTTGGCATAATTCCAAAATTCCTTTTCAAATTTATAGGATAATCCTTCAACTGTTGTTTTATAACCTCTTTTATTTTGAAACTGAAAATCGTATCGCTTATTTCCTGCATCATCAACAGTTTTAATAATTTTCCCTTCCGTAACAGTTTTTGGGAGTAAAATGCCTTCATCATCATCAGCAAGTCCGGTAAAAATTTCATAGGGTTTTCCATCTTTCAATCCAACAAATGCTATCCATTTATCTTTGGCATTCTGAAAACGTACTACATCGCACATCAATTCCTTTGGTCGGATAAGAGCTTCTTCGTTATAAGGAAAACAAATTGTTTTTTCATCTTTTTTCTCTTCATCTTTTACAGCCACTAAAACACCTGTGCGGGAACCATCGCGGTATACGGTAACACCCTTACAACCACTTTTCCATGCCTCTTCGTACAAATCACCAACCATTTCTTCAGAAACATCATTGGGCAGATTAATGGTTACACTAATAGAGTGATCCACCCATTTTTGAATGCGTCCCTGCATTTGAACTTTTTTCAACCAGTCAACATCGTTTGCCGTAGCTTTATAATACGGAGAATGTGCTACCAAGTCATCAATCTCATCTTTTGTATAACGTTTTGTGGTTGGATAGCCATTTGCTTCCATCCATGTAACAAACTTATGATGGAAAACAATATATTCTTCCCATGAATCACCGTTTTCGTCCACCATATCAATCCGTACATTTTTATCGTTCGGGTTTACCTTACGGCGGCGTGTATAAACTGGCATAAACACCGGTTCAATTCCCGAAGTGGTTTGCGTCATAATACTGGTTGTGCCGGTTGGAGCTATGGTCAGACAGGCGATATTTCGTCTTCCATATTTCTTCATTTGCTCGTAAAGTTCCGGATCAGCTTCGCGCAAACGATTAATAAACGGATTATTTTCTTCGCGTTTGGCATCGAAAACTTTAAAAGCACCACGCTCTTTGGCCATTATTACAGATGAGCGGTAAGCATAAATTGCAACTGCTTTATGAACCTTTTCTGAAAAATCTGTTGCTTCGTCAGAGCCATAACGCAAACCTAAAGCTGCAATCATATCACCTTCGCCTGTTGTTCCTACTCCTGTTCGGCGTCCCTGTGAAGTTTTTACTTTTATTTTCTCCCAGAGCTGAAATTCTGTATTTTTAATATCATTGTCTTCCGGATCAGATTCGATTTTTGAAATAATCTTTTCTATTTTCTCCATTTCCAAATCGATAATATCGTCCATAATACGTTGAGCAAGCCCTACATGTTTATGGAACAAATCAAAATCGAAGTAAGCATCTTTTGTAAACGGATTTACAACATAGGAATATAAATTGATGGCAAGTAAACGGCAACTGTCGTAAGGACAGAGAGGAATTTCGCCACAAGGATTGGTTGAAACAGATTCATTAATGATTGTATCCCAAAAAAGCACTCCAGGTTCAGCCGATTGCCATGCGTTATGTACTATTTTTTTCCATAATGCAGAAGCATCAATTTCCTTCTGATACAAGGGTTCGTTTGAGGAAATCGGATATTGCTGAATGTATGGTTTACCTTCCAAAGCAGAGCGCATAAAGTCATCATCAATTTTTACAGACACATTGGCACCTGTAACTTTTCCGGAGTCCATTATAGCATCAATAAAAAGTTCCGAATCGGGATGTTTTATGGAAACACTAAGCATAAGCGCGCCACGACGTCCATCCTGTGCTACTTCGCGGGTTGAATTTGAATAACGCTCCATAAAAGGCACAATTCCGGTTGAAGTTAACGCTGAATTGTTTACCGGAGAACCTTTGGGTCGGATGTGCGATAAATCGTGCCCAACACCTCCACGACGTTTCATTAACTGCACTTGTTCTTCATCAATTTTTATAATTGCGCCATAAGAGTCAGAATCGCCATCGAATCCGATAACAAAACAGTTAGAAAGCGATGCAACTTGATGATCATTACCGATTCCTGTCATAGGGCTTCCTTGCGGGACAATGTACTTAAAATCTTTGAATAACTCAAAAAGAACATCTTCTGTCAATGGATTTGGATATTTCTGTTCGATACGGGCAATTTCACGCGCCAGACGCCGGTGCATGTCATCAGGAGTTAGTTCGTAAACATTTCCGAAAGAATCCTTCAGTGCATACTTTGTTGCCCAAACGGTAGCAGCAAGTTCATCGCCTTTGAAAAACTCAAGTGATGCCTTACGAATCTCTTCTTGTAAATAAATTTTTGTTTCCACTACTTTTTTTTGTAATAAATAATATATGAATGACTTAATAAAATGAAAAGGGGATAATTTTGGAGTTACAATTTTAAGTAATAATTTCCGAAAATGCAACTAAATATTTCATATTTTTAAAAATTACAAATAGAATGTTTTCCGCAAAAAATTATATATGCCTGATTTTATTTTAATTACAATTCTAAAAATCGGAAAATGTTTACCAAAAATATTATTTAACTCAAGGTTTGGCATACTTTCAGGAAAACACAAAATGGGGTGTAAATAAATTTTCAGTTATTTTTTATTTTGTTATGAAGGAGATATTTGTCCGTTTTGAACAGTAAAAATGGATGCAGATTGATCAATTTGTAAAAGTATCTTGTCGAGATGTTCGCGGTTAGTATCCGTAATAAAAATTTGACCGAAAGTGTTACCCGAAACAAGTTGTACAATTTGTTTCACGCGCTTTGCATCGAGTTTATCAAAAATATCATCGAGTAAAAGAATGGGTGAAAAATTATGAATACGTTTCAGAAAATTAAACTGTGCAAGTTTTAGTGAAAT
>CAYQWD010000382.1:0-1907 GCA_964420955.1 uncultured Paludibacter sp.
CCGATTCTTAAATAAAGGACGCAAAGAGGAAAACTTAAAAGTTTTCCTTTGGGTAATTGCATCTTCGCATCTTTGCATTCACAATATAATTTTTTATAACGAACTATTGACTTAGTACATAACAAAAAAAATAGAACGCAGATTGACACGGATTTAGCGGATTTAAGCCGATGTAATACAAAAAAAACGGATTATATATGGATTCACTACTGACCGACAAAAAATAAGTTGAATGAGTTTTCTCTCTTCTTTAGATTCCTCACTTTGTTCGGAATGACATACAATCAGTTAGTCAGCTCCCAACCAAAATAATTGCAAATCGCTGTCATTCAGAGCGTAGCGAAGAATCTCAGATATTTAGTCGGACAGTAGTGATATGGATTCAATCTTGCAAGCAAGTGTTGTAAAGTGCAAAAAATCCAAATTAGAATTTACCCGACAGACCGCAAATAGCGGTCGTTCAGTAAAAACTGATTCAATCTTGCAAGCAAGATTGGATTAAGATAAGAAACTGAAATCATCTCACCAAATGCGAGATAAAAATTCGTTTAAACAGCATTCTATTTTCCTCAAAATCATATATATATAAATTTTTGTCATGTGCTTAGCAAAAATAATTACAATTATTAGTTTGGAGATATAATGCAAAGTTTAAATTGATCATTTTTTAAATCATGTAATATTTTTTACCAATTTTATTCTAATCTTATAAATACAGAAATTTAATTTACCTGAAAGCTGTTGGTAATTTTTCTTCACTATTTTTGGAAGGTATTTCAATAATTTTTGGAAGTTATGATGAAATAGTGCTGAAGTTTATTGAACCAATGGATGGCATTTATCAGTAAATACAATTTTTATTAAATGGTAAGTGATTCAAAAATCTATACTTATTTAAAGTTTCTATGTAGCAATTCAATGGACTTATTTGGTGTTCCATAAGAGTCCCAGTATTTTTTAGCATTTTTTTCCAAATTCCTTCTATAATCGGGGTTTTGCAAAATAAATAAAATAGCTTTAGAAATTGTTTTTTTTGAGTGGTCAGGAACAATATGAATGTGTATTCCATGCACCAATGGTTCAGGTAAGTCATTTGATAATGGTGTGGAAATGATAGCTTTTCCCATAGCAAGATATTCGCCCAGCTTCCATCCATGGCAATCCCAAAATGCAGGAGTGTTAAAAACCAACTCGGATTCTTTCGTTTTTTTTATCCATGTCTTTAGAGGTAATCGAATATTAGTTGAACTTTTTTTAAAAACATTATTGGATGAAGAATCATCACCCAATAAGCCGCCTTCAAAAATGCAACAATTCAGTTCCTTGCAAGATTCAACAAAATTAGATCTTCGTCTATTTACACCCTCATCATTTTTATTGTATTCATCGCTATACCATAAAGTGCTCAAGAAGAATATAAATCCTTTCTTCACTGTTGAATTATTTACATAAGTTTCAACTTTTTCCCTATTTATATAATTCTTCAAGTAATTTAAAAAATGTCTTTTTATATTCTTGTAAGGGTTTTGAACAAATTGCTTCATTTTTTTGTCGTAAGCTTTCCATTTTATTATGTTTTTAAAAGACATAATAAAGTTAGATATCGAATAAAAAGCTGTTTCATAAATATTGAAGTTTCTTATGCCAAATGATGGTACTAAAGATACTTGTTTTGGAAATAATTCAATTGGATAATGTTTAAAATTTGCATTCACATGCCCATAAACATCGCACCAGTTATATTGAGTTTTGTCAATATGATAGGTGTCGCTAGTATGAATAAAAACCTTGAAAATTTTATTATTATTGTCTTTTACAATATATCTTATATTCCAACCAACGGTTGGAAGACCTGCAAAAGGTTTACTGCTAAATTTTACATTCCACTTGCCATACTTCTCTACCAG
>CAYQWD010000382.1:1924-3341 GCA_964420955.1 uncultured Paludibacter sp.
TAAAATTCTATTCTAACTTTTTCAACAATTTCACAAAATATTTAAAATTTTCAATAACTACTTAAACTTTGTTTGAGTTCAGGGTAAGGAAATTTTTTTTCTGTCAACCAATTCAGCCTGTTCCTGTTTTTTGATAAAAAAATATCAGCAGAATAACCTGCAAACTGGATTTTTTAATATCCACTGAAACTCTTTTTGCCATTTTCTTATTGTGGTGTACCAACGGTTTACTTGGTCATTTATAAAAAAACAAACTTAAATTCTGCATCGAAGTTACTTAATTTGCTTCTTAAAAATTATAAATTTGATTGACAAGTAAAAAGGATTTGCTAACTTTGCACTGCTTTTCAGAAAAAAGTTTCTGACTTATGGTGTAACGGTAGCACTACAGATTCTGGATCTGTCTGTCTAGGTTCGAATCCTAGTAAGTCAACTTTTAATATCACACTCGGTTATTATTTAATCGGGTGTTTTTTTTAATCGATACTTGTGTAATTTAGTTTAAAAATTCATTATTAATAATCATTTCTGCAAATATCAAATCGGTTGGAGTTGTTATTTTAATATTTTCGCGGTTTCCTTCCACTAAATTTATTTTTATTCCTGTACATTCAACAACTGAAGCATCATCGGTAAAAAGCTGATTATATTCCTGCTGATATGCGTTCAGCACTAATTCTCCATCGAAAACTTGTGGCGTTTGCACAATGCGGTATTTTGTTCGATCTACAGATTTATTTTCATTTTCTGAAATTTCCCTGATACTGTCATTCAACTCAACTACGGGAATCGCCGCGCTCATCTGCTCTGCTTTTTCAAAACATTTTGCAATCGTCTCTTTACTTACTAACGGTCGCACTGCATCATGAACTGCCACTACCGAAGGCACAGTAACCAATACAAGACCATTTTTAACAGAGTTAAAACGGGTTTCGCCACCCTGCACAACTTTATGGTCAATCCCGAAGCCATGCTTTTTGCAAAGTTCCTGCCAGAATTCAATCTGGTCAGCAGGAAGCACAACAATAAGCGAAATTGCAGGATCGAAATTGTAAAAAACTTCGATAGTATGCATAATTAAAGGCTTACCTGCAATTTCGAGAAATTGTTTGGGCAAGGGTGCGTTCATACGTAAACCTTTTCCTCCTGCCAATATTAATACGAATTTTTGTTTTTTCATTGATAAAAGTATCAATTATTTTTAAGATTAAAATTTTCGGGAGTTTAGATTTTATATGTAAAATACCTGTATTATTTCACTATCTCGCCACTCACATTTTCTATAGAAACATCCTCGTAATTTTCAAGTTTCAACGCCGGACCTGTTTCTGCTATTATTTCGATATTTTTCAAAACAATTTTTTTACTTTCCTTTATTTCGGCGCCGATTTTTGAAGTTATTTTTACGTTTTCCACA
>CAYQWD010000383.1:0-3332 GCA_964420955.1 uncultured Paludibacter sp.
ATTTTATCTTGATAACGGTTTGAAATATTCTCCAAACAGTTCGACACTGAACTATAACAAATCCCTTTTAATTGAAAAAAATGAAGGTGTCAATGCTTCTTTACAATATCTGAAACAGTTACCTGAAAGACTTCAAAATGCCACCTCTGTCAAATTCAGAATAGCAATACTGGAATATCACGCAGGGAAGAGAGAAAAGGCAGGAAAAATTGCTGAGGAATACAATAAAAAAAATTGTACATTACTTCGGATTTAAAATGCGTAAACCCGAAAACGCTGAACAGGAAAACAACAAAGAAACAATTTCGATAAATTCAGGCGATTTACTCAGAGTTAAAGCCGATTATCCATCGGAATTATAGTAAACAACAAAATTATCATAAAGATTATGCCAGTAAAAGTACCAACAATTACCGACCTCAATTCGACACAGCGGGAAGTGGTAAAGTACGAACCTTACGATTCGCCCATGTTTGTAAACGGGCCTCCGGGATCGGGGAAAACGCATGTAGCAATATTAAGGTTGCAGGTTTTATTAAACAATGGTTATACAAATGTGCTTTTTTTGCTTTACAATCATTCAATGTATGGTTTTCTGCGAACTGTTTTCCGCAAGATGGGACTCGCCACCAATGTAGAAATAAGCACAAAAGATATTTTTTTAATTAACCTGGCGGCTCGCAAGGGTAATCGTGATTACGGCTATGGAAGTGATTATGCAACATCGTATAACGCGAAACTCAATTTTTTACTTGGCTGCAGTTTTCACGAACGATATGATGTTATCGTAATTGATGAATGTCAGGATTTCAGCGATACGGAAATAAAGGTTTTGCAAAGAATGACACAAAAAATTATTGCTGTGGGAGATTTGGATCAAAATGTATATCAGAGCCGTCCGAGCCCGCTATTCAGCAATTTACCATCCAGAAAACTGAAAACCATCTACCGGTTCGGAAAAAACGTGGCACTTATAGCACAGCCATTTTCAAAATCGAAGGAGTCGCTGGCTGATAAGGTTAGTATAACCAACGACACGAATGTTTTCAGGGTAAAGGCAGGTTCGGATGCTGATGGGATATCGAAAATAGCACGTATTGTTGAATCGAAAAGATATACCGATCAAACAATTGCCATACTATCACTTACAAATAATCAACTCAGAAATTTAGAGTCAGGATTGAAGGGAAAGGGAATAAATGTGTTTTATGCACAAAAAAATGCTGAATTCAGAGACTACGACTTTGACAGCGGGCGTCCAGTACTTATCACACCCTTCAGTGCTAAGGGGATGGAATTTGATGTAGTGATACTTTACGGTTACAACGATATGCTGGGTTACAGCAGCTGGGCATCGTTACAGAAGGAAATTATATACGTGAGCCTTACCCGTACAAGCAATGAACTGTATCTGATACAGCAATCCGACACACATTATCTGTTAAAAAACTTACCCCAGTGGGTAGATATTGATACCGGAAATACACCGGGAGTTAAGCGGTTTAGCGACGGTTTTTAATTATTAAAAAATTACAACATGAGAACAATCCATTTAAATCAGAGTGAATTTGAAAATCTGATTGAGAAAAAATATTTTCAGGCAAGTGTAGCTTCTGCCAAAAAAACAACCAATAAAGAATTTGAAATTAAATATGAAGACATAAACAATGAGAACGAAGATTATCCTGTTTTTTTAAGCAGTATTCAACGCATATATATACCTGACATCAATTATTTACCTCAACTCAAGACGCTGTATGGAATTCCGGAAGGCCTTATTTCGGTAAAAAATCAACAAAAGAATGGCATTAAAAAAAATAAGACCCTGAGGGCTGAATTAAATTTTACAGACAGCGATTTATTGTATCAGACGTATCGCAGAGCTTTATTATATGCAAATGTATGGACTATAAAAAGTTTTGAAACGGGCGATGCAAAAACCGGGGTAAAATACATAACTTCCGAAAAAGTATCAGCATTGCTCAAGACCTGGGTTGCGGCACTGATAGGATTTGGCAAATATTTTGAAATAAAACCACAAAAAATCAGTATCGACGACACACTGTATGAATATCAGTTTATGGGTATGGGAGCTTTTTTACGCACTTATTTCTTCCCTGAGTCTGAAAAAATGGATAACGAACACCGGAACTGGTTGTATGAAAAACTGAACAGGGCAAAGCCCGAAAATACACCTGAAAGATTCAGGGATTATGAAGCCCTGCTTGGGGGCTATCTGATAGCGTTAAAAGCTGTGAACTCCAATCAGAAAAATATTGCTTTCGTAAAGGAGAAAGCAGGAAAATTCACATTTGAGGATAAAAACAGGAATTATCAAATGATATTTTCGGCAATGTTTTTTATCGGGATTTTTGAAAGTAAAGCAGACCAGTATTTCTATGTTGCGGGTGCTTCCGGTTTGTTTCGGACTATTGAAAAATATGCCTGGGATATATCCCGAGAGAGCATACCGGATTTAAATTGCGACTATGCATATCAGAAAATCACCGACGATTTGCTTTGTCCGGTTGAAAATGCCGTTCAATATTATAAAATAAAAAATCCATCGATAGCTGACCGTACGCATATTGAATTTGATGACAGTATAAAATCCATTGAAAATGATGCAATATATGTTATCAGACCCAAAGACGCACTGAATTTTTTAAAACTGAGCGGCCGGCTGAAAATAGTGCATGAATTTTTAAATAAGAACACATTTATTACGACTAATAAAACACTCTACAATAATTTCAGGCTAAAGAATCTTTCAGTAGTGCTGCATTCAAATGATGGTGTAATAGAAGCTGCATTACATATAACACCTCAAAGCGGATTTGTAGTCGAAACAGAAATATTAAAACGCTGGTTTATAAAGTACTTTGGGAATTATGAAGACAGAATCACAGAATTTGGATTGAATGAAAATAAAAACCTGATACTGTTAACCGAAGATTACAGAATAAGTCCGGCTGTAGAATTTTTTCTGAAAAACATGCACAATAATTATCCTGAAAAAATTATCATTTTCAATTTTTCGGATATCTCTACTGCCGGGGAAACATCACCAAAAAGAACAAATAATCAATTGCCCTTTTCAGAATCAGAAAATATTAAAACAAAAAAAACAACGCTAAACTCTAACAACGCTACATTGCAGGGCAGAGCCGAATTGCTTTTTCCAAAATCAGCATGTCGTGTAATTTCTAAAAATGCAAACGATGAACCATGGGAAATGGTTTTACTGGGAAGCGGAGTATTGCGCGGGAATGATTTTACCGAATTCAGTATAGTTGATGCAAGAGAAAACATGACTGAAATCCGGGCTTACG
>CAYQWD010000384.1:0-3329 GCA_964420955.1 uncultured Paludibacter sp.
TAATTTTGAATATAATCCTCGTACACTGTCGATTACTTTTGAAGGACGTACATTCTCAGATATTGCAAAAATAGTTCAAGAAGGAGCAGAGATATATCTCATTATCCCAAAAAATAAAGAGAATGAGTCTCAATGGAGAAAAGATGCTCGAGATAAATTAAGAGTATTAGTTGAACAATTATAATTAAGGGAGTTTTAATAAATCCATTAATTTCCAATATTCCCTGCTTTTGTCCCGAACATATTTTGCCTTTTTAAAATCAAGATTGTATTTTTCATTAAATCTTTCAAAATCTTTTTCTTCTAGTTCTCGAGGAAAAATTGCAAGTCCTGCCCGAGGTGATCCAGCTCCTTCATTGACTAATTTTGCAGTCAAATTCTTGGCTTCATAAAAATTCGTGCAAGAACCAAAAGTAGTTATGTAAGTTTTTCCCCCATGATAATAAACATTTAATATGTGCTTATTCTCCATTGGTTTGCCAGACAGAGAATCTCGAAATCTTTGAAATAAATCCTTTATTCCCATAAAAAAATAATTTCGAAGAGATTTATAAAATTATCGTTGCGATGCAAGAAACTTTAAAAAGAAAAAGAAATTATTGCTCTGATGGAAGAGGCGTATGCTTTAGGAAAAAATATTTTGGAATTTCTTCAAGGATTAAAAGAAAATGGGTTCGGGTACGACCCTTTTACAAAAGTTGTTCATAGAATCTCGGATAAAACATATTTTGGAAGAATACAAGAACAGGGTATTGAAAAATTTTTTAGGATTACTTTGGGTGCTAAAGATAAAGAATTCGCAGAAGAAGAAAATAAACTTTTAAGAATTTTAGAAAAATTAAACTTTGAAAAAAAGCCATGATTTTTCTGGCTTGCTTCCATAATTTGTTTTTACAAGAATATAATTTCCTTGGAGTTTTTTTCCGTGAAAAATAATTTCTATCTTTTTCGAGTCTTTATTTTTTAATTCATATTTTATGTTGCATAATTTTAGTACTGACATTTATTTAAGTAAAACTCAAATCCACGAAGGCAAATAATGATGAACTGATTTTTCATTCAGTTGATAGTACAGATTTATAAGTTTTTTTCGGATTGCATGTTTGTCGAATTGCCTGGTAAGATTGCCTGAAATATTTATACCTTCGGTGTAAAAATCTTTATTAACCATCATCTTTTTTGTGATTTCAACAAATTCTTCAGTTGATTTTGCACTAAGGTATTTGTTTTCGTAGAGCGATTTATATTCCACAATATCACGGAATACAACCGGCATTCCACATGCAGCAGCTTCGATTGGAGCGAGTGGGCAATTTTCCTGATAGGATGTGAAAAGCATTAAATCGGCAGCGGCATAAATCACGGGCATAATATCCAAATCGAGCATACCGGTAAATTGTATATTTGCCGGAGCTTTTTCAATGCGTGCATCAATGCGTGCAATTCCTTCTGTCATTGCTTTAAACGGACGACCTCCCGCCCAAACAAATTTTGCATTGGGTATTTTTTCAGCTATATCAATAAAATCTTCCACACCTTTGCGTGCCTGCAATTGTCCGACGCCTAAAACCACGAAATCAGTTTCGGAAAGTCCTAATAGTTCTCTTCCCTTTTTTCTGTTTTCAGGGGTACGTTTCCATTTTTCAATATTTATCGGATTAAAAATGCGTGCAATTTCAGTTTTTGCCCCAGTTTGTTTTATTGCTTCTTCCACCATGGGCGAAATTGCAATACACACATCGGCAAAGGAATAAACCTGCTTGAAATACCATTTTACGAAAGGCATAAACAGCGGCCAAAAAGGCAATGAACCTTTGATAGAATCGGGGATTACATGCACTGTATGTACCCTTCTGTTTTTGTATATTAATCCCCGCAAAAAATAGTACAACCCATACGTGTGGCAATGAAACACATCGCCTTTACCTTCGTTGTTGACTAAAACCTCAACGTCGTTGTGAGATTTCAGCAATTCTACATGATCAATAAAGGCTGTGTGCACTCCATTTCCTTTTATTACGTATTTTGTTTCGGATGCTACATTTATTTTCATCATAAAACTTATGGTCTGTGTAATTTTTAGTAAATTATTGTAGAAAATGAGTAAATGAAATTTTCAGATATTTCTCCGTGATAGATTTAATCAGAATAGGAAAGTAAACTACTGTTTCAAATTTATTTTAAAAATATACTTTTTGAATAGAAATATGATTCCAGCTATCGCAACTACTCCTCCTGCGAAGAGTGCTAAATAAAATTCAAGAGAACCAGTATTGTTGTTCACCAACAAATTCCAATAGGGAGCGATAAAAAAGCCGACTATCACATATAATGAAGCCCAAATAGTTGAAGTGCCTGTTAATATTGAAAAGTATTTTTTGCCCGAAAACTGAAATAATCCGCAAGCTACAGATACATAGCCTCTTATCAATGGTGTAAGTCTGCCAATAAATACACCTGAATGACCCTCGGTTTGAATTCGATCCGAAATTTTTTGAATTTTATTCAGGGGAATTGGCAGCCATTTTGGTTTTTTGTTTAGAATGGTTTGCCCAAAGTATCTAAAAACCCAATATAAAACCGACCCTGCTAAAAAATCTGCAAGAATGACAAATAATACTACAATAGGAATGCTTAATACTCCGATAAAAGTAAGATAACCTGAAAAGATAAGTAAAACTTCGTTTGGTACAGGACTTGGCAAACCAACTTCCTGTGCAAAAATCAATAAAAAAATTGCTAAATACCCGTATTCTGAAATCAACAAAACAAAATCATTTGGCATAGAATAATATATTTCGATAAGTTAAAAAGTAAGTAATGGAAATACTGAAATAAGTTTTTGCGAAAAATCTGGTAATATTTTCAACATTGGACTCAATCATATCCATCTAAAATCAATTTTCTGATTTCTTTCTTTTTTGGGAGAAAGCTCCCCTAAAACGAGAATTGAGCTTTAAAAGAATGATTAATTGGGAAAACTAAAACAATGCAAAGTTATATAATAATAACTCCTTTTATACTTTAAATAGTTGAAAATTTATGCAAAGATAATTTAAGCTTATTATGTTGCTATTTCAATACATTTACAATCTTGTTCATACATGTTACAAAACTATTTTCGATTAGTTGATATTTTATGGGGTGTAATAACAACTTAACGTATAACACATTACATAATGTCAACTTCATAATTTTGACTTCATTATGTAATGTTTAAGTTGTTTCTTTGCAAAAAAGATTACTTTCTGAATATTTTATTGTAATTGATCTAAGTACATGACAAAAAAATAGAACGCAGATTCACACGGATTTAGCGGATTAAAGCT
>CAYQWD010000385.1:0-1353 GCA_964420955.1 uncultured Paludibacter sp.
GGGATGCGCGCAAATTCTTCGATAGCATACATACCAATTTGTCCTGCATGCCATGATGTACCACAGGCAGTAATTATAATGCGGCGGGCATTCAGAAATTTTTCCTTGTTATCAATAAAACCCGATAGCGTAATGTTGTTTTCTTCAACATTAACTCTTCCTCGAATACTGTCGCTGATGGTTTTGGGTTGTTCGAAAATCTCCTTGATCATAAAATGCGGATAGCCACCTTTTTCGAGTTGACTGATTGACATTTCAAGTTTTTTAATTTCCGGCGTTTTTTCAATATTCGAAATGGTTTTAATTTTTAATTCACTGTCTCTAACAAGTGTTACAATTTCTTCATCGCCGATATAAACTACTTTATCAGTAAATTCTACTATTGGAGTAGCATCCGAAGCAAGAAAATATTCGTTTTTTCCAATTCCTACTACTAACGGGCTGCCTTTACGGGCTGCTACAATGGTATCTGGTTGTCCTTTTTCAATCACAGCGATTGCATAAGCGCCAACTACTTGGTTTAATGCTAATTGTACTGCTTCTGTTAAATTTACATTATTCGATTTTTTAACAAATTCTATCAGTTGAATTAGCACTTCAGTGTCTGTTTCGCTTGAAAAGGTAAATCCCTGTTCTGCCAAGCCTTCTTTAAGTACTGCATAATTTTCAATAATTCCATTGTGAATCAATGCCAACTCTTCTGATTGAGAAAAATGCGGATGTGCGTTTACCGTGTTAGGTTCGCCATGGGTAGCCCAGCGGGTGTGCGCTATTCCTAAGTTACCATTTGTATTACGCTCATCGGCATACCGAACCAAATCAGAAACTTTTCCTTTTGTTTTGTAAATGTTTAATTCATTTTTATTCATCAAGGCTATGCCAGCACTGTCGTAGCCCCGATATTCAAGCCTTTGTAAACCTTTAATCAAAATGGGATATGCATCGCGATACCCGATATAACCTACTATTCCACACATTTTGCAAGATATTTTATTTATTTTTAAATTTTAAATTCTGTTTCTTAATCGGTTCATTGCCGTAATAGTATTTTCTGGGGTGTTAAAACCGGAAAAGCGCATAAATCCTTCGCCCGATAAACCGAAAAAAACACCAGGCATGCCTACTATCTGAAATTCATTTAGTAATGTTTGGAAAAATTTCCATGACGACTGATTTTCGGGTGTGCTAAACCAAACATAAGGTGAGTTTTTACTGCCGAAAACCTTTAATCCAGCATCTTTGAGGTTATTATAAATAAGGTTAGCATTTTGAAGATAACAATCGATACGCTCACGAATCTGCATTTTTCCCTGTTTACTGTATATAGATTCTGCACCACGCTGTACTATGTAC
>CAYQWD010000385.1:1367-3324 GCA_964420955.1 uncultured Paludibacter sp.
GATACGCCATTGGTATAATTTGCATTGCGTCTGTGCCATAATTTTATCAACTGAATGCTTCTGCTCATACGTGTATAAACCATAAGTTCTGATGGAATTACTGTGTATCCACATCTTAATCCAGTGAAGCCTGCTGTTTTCGAAAAACTTCGTATTTCTACTGCTACTTTTTTTGCTCCTTTTATTTCGTAAATGCTTTTAGGCACTTCATTGTCAGAGATATACGAATGGTAGGCGCCATCGTAAACTATGATACTTTGGTTATTGATAGCATAATCAACCCACTGTTTCAATTCGTTTCGCGAAATCGTTGTGCCTGTGGGATTTCCTGGATTACAAAGGTAAATAACATCTACTTTTTCGGTTGGTATTTGAGGAATGAAACCGTTTTCTTCTTTACAGTTGAGGTAAACAATATTACTCCACTTATCCTCATCATTCATATCACCTGCGCGCCCACTCATGATAGCAGTTTTTTCATACACTGGATATACAGGATCGGTTATTGCTATAATATTATCGCGCCCGAGCACGTGTCCAATGTTTCCCAAATCGGATTTTGCACCATCATTGATGAAAATGTTTTCTTTTTCGAAAATTATACCTTCGGAACGGTATTCTTTAATAATTTTTTCGATAAGAAAGTCATATCCCCTTATCGGGCTGTAACCCCTAAAGGTGTTGATATGTGCCATTTCATCAATTGCATATTTCATTGCTTTTACTGCTTCCTGGGGTAGAGGCAGTGTGGTGTCACCTTTACTGAGTGAAATTATATGCGCCGAAGGGTGCAATATCCTGTAAGCATTGACACGCTTATCTATCTCATCGAAATAATATATCTCGGGTGTTTTCAGATAATTTTCATTTGCCAATGCCATTGATAAATACTATTTGTGATTGATTTTGTGCTTTTGAAATTATAATGTGCAAAAATGCGCAATTTTTTTCAAATATCGATACATATTTTTATTTTTAATCATTAGTGTCCACTAAAAGTCATTAACAGTTCTTTGAAATCGTTTTCAATCAGTATTTTACGAGTAAATTTATTGCGTGACGATTTGATTTTTTAATTCTACCCGAAATGTAAAAAATCGGGTAATGAATACAGGAAAATATATTTTTGCACAAATGATTGAGTTTTTGCCTCAACGAGTTTTTGATGGATTTGTATCAAAATACGAAGGCAATAAATATGTAAAACATTTCACTTGTTGGAATCAACTTTTAGTGATGATGTTTGGTCAACTTACAAATCGCGATAGTCTCAGGGATTTGATTGTAGCCATTGATGCTCATAGTCAGAAGACTTATCATTTAGGATTTGGGAAGAATATAACTCGCAGTAATCTTTCCAAGGCAAATGAAAAACGTGATAGTAAAATCTTTGAAGACTATGCCTATTATTTGATTGATATTGCCCGAAAGTGTCGGGCAAACGATGATTTTGAAATAAAGGGTAAAGTTTATGCATTTGATTCTTCGACCATTGATTTATGTTTGAACGTATTTTGGTGGGCGAAGTTTCGTAAAACAAAAGCAGGTATTAAACTTCACACGTTATATGATATTACCACGCAGATTCCGGCATTCATACATATTACAAATGCAACAGTAAATGATGTAAATGCAATGGATGTAATTCCTTATGAGTCTGGCGCATATTATATCTTTGACCGTGGATATGTTGACTATAAAAGGCTTTACAATATCACTAAGCATACTGCTTATTTTGTGATTAGAGCCAAAAAGAATCTTCAGTTCCAGTATAGTCAAATGAACCCTGTCAACGAAAGAAACGGAGTCATGAGTGATCAAATAGGCAAACTTACAGGATTTTATATATCGCAATATTATCCAAAGGAAATTAGAAAGGTAGTGTATTACGACAAAGAAACAAACAGAACTTTTGTTTATCTGACAAATAATATGGAGCTAACTTCCGAACAAATTG
>CAYQWD010000386.1:0-1107 GCA_964420955.1 uncultured Paludibacter sp.
CAGTCGGACGGATAAAGAATTTTAGTTTTATGCAGAACCTTTAAACAATCAGTTTGTTGGTCATAAATAACAGCATAACTGATTAAAATCAAATTTAAAGTAAAAATTCAAAGCGGTCTGACGGTTGAAAGAGTTGACGGTTGAAAGAGAACGCATGATCTTACGCGTCAGACCGCGAATCGGTCGGACGCTAAGAACAAGATCGCAAAACGTCGGACGTTGAAATCACATTCAATGAAATAAATGAATAATAATACTGTTTTAAAACATATTTTTTTTAGTTTTTTTCAGCTTTTTTATTGCTATTTTTATCGCGTTTTCTTCAAACAAAAAATTTTTGTCAAATTTAAAATTTATTTATCATGAAAAAAATTACTTTTTTAATGGCTTTTCTGGCAGCTACTATGTTGTCGAATGCTGCTTCGGGTTGGTTTAACGACTACGTAAAAATAAATGTAAACGGCAACGGAACAGCAGCACCAACCGGATGGTATTGGATAGGAACGAATCCAAGCTATGCTACTGCGCTACAAGGTGCAAATTTTGGAACAGTAACTTCACTTGTAATCGAAGGTTGTGACATGAAATACTGGAGTGATACGCAGGACAGAGCAGGAGGCGCTTTTTACTACAAAATAACCAACAATGCCGGCAATGTCGATATCGTTACTGCTACTGAAGTAATCTGGGATCAAACTGCTTTGGGCGGCAATGATTATCAGGGACTTAAAAATACATCAATTGATTTGTTAGCCGGATTGCCTGCTGGAGTTTTCAGATTGCATGTTTGGGCAAAAAGCTGGGGTACAGATGGCGACAGCTGGCTATCGAACAGTGGTGCAAACTATGTGGCTACTTTCACAAAAGCTGCTCCTGCAGGGGCACTTTCAGGTACTTACAAAGTTGGCGAAGTACTTTCAGCTGATTTTATTTCACTAAGCGCAGCAGTTACTGCATTAAACACTAATGGAGTAGGTGGTAATGTGGTGCTTGAAATTGCTTCAGATATTACTGAACCTGCCAATATTGGACTTGGTGTAAATACCAATGGTTTTGGAATTACTATTCGACCTGATGTTGATGTTAACAGAACAGTCACTTTTACTC
>CAYQWD010000386.1:1117-3295 GCA_964420955.1 uncultured Paludibacter sp.
ATTGACTGATAATGCTAGCCCCACCGGCCATTTTGTTATTGGTTATCAAACAACAGGATTATCTGTAGCATGGACGGATGCAAATACTATTGCTACAAGTAAGGTAACTATTGATGGTTATGCTGTTGGTGGAAATACAAGGAGACTTACATTTACTAATACAAATGCAAGTCATACAGGGGCAAGAGTAATAGTAGTTGTAGGTGCATGTGAAAATACTGTAATAAAAAATTGTATTGTTAATAATCTTACAACCAGTACAAGTTCTCCTTTTTGTGTAGGTGCTGTTGTTCGTAAAGGAACAGCGATCGAAGTAGCACCTATGAATTTAACAATTGAAAATAATGTTTTAACTGCGCTGGGCAATAACGTTGCAATGGGGATGAGAACAACAAATTCAGGTACATTAACATCTGGTTTCCCTGTAGTTATTACAGGTTTAGTTATCAAAAATAATATTATAACTTCAAAAAGAAGGCTTATTGAAATTAATTATATTAATGGAGGTGAAATCAGCGGAAACACTTTTGAATCTCAGGCAACCGGGGCTGCAGGAACAGTTTCATACGGATTGTGGACTTCGACCGGAGTAGTCGGAACAGTAAATATATTCAATAATAAATTTACAAAAGCATTTACAGAAGAAACAGGAGCTTTTGGTCATAGGGTGGTATCATTAGCAAGCGCTGCTACTTATAATATTTATAACAATACTTTTGCAGGTTTGGATAAAACTAAAGCATCAACTGCAGCACTAAATATAGTATATTTGTTTTACAGTGGTGTTGCTGGTAAAATTTATCACAATACATTCTATATGCCGGCTCTGACTGACCCTTCACAATCTGGTGGATATTATCGTGCTATTCAATTATCAGGAAATACAGCTGAGATTAAAAACAATATTTTTATCAGTGATGAGCCTACGCATACGAATACAAATTTTATAAGTGCAGTTCCTACTCCTGCAAGCGATGATAATCTTTTTTATTTAAGGCAACCGCATACAGGCGCTTTTGTTGTTGCTACACACGTTACTTTAGCTGATTATAAAGCTGCTAGCCCAACAAAAGATCAAAATTCCAAATCGGGCGATGTTTTCTTTGTAGATGCAGCCAATGGCAATCTTGATTTGGCTTCAGGTTCATTTCAGGATCCAAAACTTCAGGTTACCCGCATGACCGAGGTGCCCAATGATATAAACAATGTTCCGAGATATCGCGAAACTTACAAAGGCGCTTATGAGTCGCAAATGTTTATTATCAACGACAATGCCAATCCCGCCATTTCGCACCGCATCATGCGCACTTTCGAAGGTATAGCCATTGAACTTGGCAAGGAATCTGCTGTTGAAATTTATACAGTAAACGGTATGTTGCTTGATAAAACCATTACTTCGGGAACATATAGCCGCGCATTGAACAATGGTGTTTACATTATCCGCATTGATGGACAAGCTACGAAGTTTATAAAGTAACCACACTCCTAACCCCTCTCCCTGAGGAGAGGGGAAAAACACAACCCCTAAAGGGGAATAATAAAAACCGCCTTGTTCGGAATGAAGAAGGCGGTTTTTCTTTGAGTTTTTTTAGATATTTATCGGAGGACAAGCGACTTCCCAGTCGCTTGATGATTACTCTCAAGCGACCGGGAAGTTGCTTGTCCCTTAATAAAACATATCAATTATAGATATTTATTATTTACCTTGTTTGAACATGCAGCGTTTTTGAAATTTCGGGGAATGAAAACAAGAATGGTTTTGGCTGCAGTAAGGAAGGAGGGGGCGGTAAAATATAGCATGTTATTTCCCACCATTTTTTAATACGGGTAACTTCAACCATTGCCACACCTTGCCTGATAATATCAAGTTGTTTCGCTGCGTTGAATGATAAATCAATCATGCGGTTACGTGTATGCGGTCCGCGGTCGGTTACTTTTACCACTACTTCGGCATTGTTTTTCGGATTTCGCACTTTCAGAATGGTGCCAAAGGGAAAAATTTTGTGTGCACAAGTAAGGCTGTCGGGGTGATAACGGCTACCATCGGCCGTGCGCCGTCCGGAAAATTTGTGGGCATAATACGATGCCATTCCTGTTTCCTGTGCCAAAGTGAAACTATAAGATATTAGAAAAAACAGTATTATATAAATTAGTTTTGGGTGCATTTTTTTTAAAAAT
>CAYQWD010000387.1:0-3292 GCA_964420955.1 uncultured Paludibacter sp.
AGTTTTTGCAGGTGTAGGCGAACGTACCCGCGAGGGAAATGATTTATTGAGGGAAATGATTGAATCGAATGTAATACGCTATGGCGATGCTTTTAAAAAAGCAATGGAAGAAGGCGACTGGGATTTATCCAAAGTGGATGCCGAAGAACTTGCCAAATCACAAGCTACACTCGTTTACGGACAAATGAACGAACCGCCCGGTGCTCGCTCATCCGTAGCATTATCAGGACTTACCGTAGCCGAGTCATTTCGCGATGCCGGCGACGACAGCGGACATGACATTTTATTTTTTATCGACAATATTTTCCGTTTTACGCAGGCAGGTTCAGAAGTTTCGGCATTATTAGGCAGAATGCCTTCGGCGGTAGGTTATCAGCCTACACTTGCCACCGAAATGGGACGCATGCAGGAAAGAATTACTTCAACTAAAAAAGGATCTATTACTTCGGTTCAGGCAGTGTACGTTCCGGCTGACGACCTCACCGACCCTGCTCCTGCCACTACATTCAGCCACCTTGATGCAACAACAGTTTTAAGCCGTAAAATTGCCGAACTCGGAATTTTTCCAGCAGTTGACCCACTGGAATCTACTTCGCGTATCTTAAATCAAGCCGTTGTTGGAGTGGAACACTATGAAACGGCTCAAAGAGTAAAACAAATACTTCAGCGAAACAAGGAATTACAGGATATAATTTCAATTCTGGGAATGGAAGAATTATCCGATGAAGATAAAAAAACTGTGCAGCGTGCTCGTAAAGTACAACGTTTTCTATCGCAACCTTTCCACATGGCTGCCCAGTTTACAGGAGTGCAAGGGGTAATGGTAAGCATCGAAGATACAATTCATGGTTTTAATATGATACTTGATGGGCAGCTTGATGAAATGCCTGAAATGGCTTTTCTGAATGTTGGAACTATCAGTGAGGCAATTTCAAAAGGACATCAATTGCTAAAACTTGCAAGAAAAAAAGAGGTTTAGCATACAATCAAAATTTGAGACAGATGATACTCGAAATACTGACAACTGAAAAAACACTCTACTCCGGTACCGTTGATTCGGTTACACTCCCGGGTGTTGATGGAAATTTTACAGTATTGCGAAATCATGCACCTATCATTGCCGCACTGAGAAAAGGTAAAATTTCATTCTCAGAAAACTCAATCCCGATTGGCAATATTGAAATTGATAGTGGATTTTGCGAAGTTTACAATAATGAGATATATGTTTGTGCAGAAAAGAAAAACAATCATTAACACTATGCAAAAAACAAAAAACAAACTGTTATTAATATTTTCTTCGTTCTTATTGATTGCCGGTTGGTTTGGTTATTGGCTGCTGGACTCAGTATTAAAACTGGAACACACAGAACTTTACCCACTTATCCCTGCTTATTTTCTCGTTACAGGATTGTCGGTTATTAATATACTCACTTCGATAAACCGCGAAAATGAACGACGGGTTGTTAATATATTTTTGGCTATCAAAATTTCAAAATTTATACTTTCAGCACTGATGATTCTTATGTTATATGTACTGCTCAAAGACAATGCGAAAGTACTTATATTTACTTTTGGCGCTTTTTATTTTTTGTATATGATAATGGAGTTGTATTTTTTTGCACAAATTGAAAAAACTGACAAACTCAACCGCAAAAATGGATCGAATACTTAAAATTACTATTTTTCTTTTGTTACTGCTTTTTTCAGGCATTTATCAACTTGCAAATGCCACATTAAGTACCGAAAAGCATTCAAAAGCGAACGATTTGATTGTAAAAGATCTGATTTTACACCACGTAGCTGATGCTTACGAATGGCATATAACTAAAATAAACAATTCTGATATTTCAATTCCGCTTCCTATAATAGTTTACAGCAAAAACAGTGGATTTCATTTTTTTATGAGTTCAAATTTACATGATACAGGGGCATACAAAGGTTTTTCTTTAGCACTGGATGGAAAATACAAAGGTAAGATTGTAGAAACTTTAGAAAATGGAAATCATTATCGACCTGTTGATATCTCAATCACTAAAAATTCATTATCTTTAATTCTGAACAGTTTATTTGTATTGATTTTGATACTTCCTTTAGCCCATTCATATAAACGCAATGGATTTGTACCCGGAAAAGGTTACACAATTTTTATGGAACTATTTATAACTGACATTTATGATAATGTAATAAAATCATCACTTGGTAAACATGCAAAAAACTATGCTTCATATTTGCTGACATTGTTTTTTTTCATATTTGTAAATAATCTTACAGGCATAATACCTGTTTTTCCCGGAGGCGCCAATGTAACAGGCAACATAACTGTAACCTTCGCGTTGGCAATTATAACATTTCTGATTGTAAATATTAAAGGATCCAAAGAATACTGGAGAGAAATTCTATGGCCTGACGTACCATGGTGGCTCAAAGTACCCATACCTGTTATGCCTATAATTGAAATTGTGGGTATTTTTATGAAACCATTTGCACTTATGATACGATTATTTGCAAATATTCTGGCTGGGCATTCTGTAATTCTTGCTCTAACGAGCGTTATTTTTGTAACTGTAAAAATGGGCATTGGTATAAATGCAGGGATGACAGTGATTTCAATCGTATTCAGTGTTTTTTTAGGTCTTGTCGAATTTCTGGTTGCGTACATACAGGCATACGTTTTTACACTGCTAACAGCTATTTTTATCAGTTTGGCAAGAGTTGAATCACATAAAAAGGAAGAAAAATCAGTATTAATTCATCAATAAACACACAAATTTATGTTGTTAACAATAATTTTACAGGCTGTAGCAGCGTCGGGTTTAGGAAAACTTAGCGCTGGCATTGGAATCGGACTTGCAGCTATCGGAGCAGCTTACGGCATCGGAAAAATTGGACAATCGGCAATGGATGGTATTGCCCGACAGCCCGAAGCAGCCAATGATATACGTATGAGTATGATAATAGCAGCAGCTTTTATCGATGCAGTTTCGCTTTTTGCCATTGTAGTTTGCGGATTCATTCTCTGATTGTACACAAATGATTTATTGCTGCAAAAGATTTATTTAATTTCTGCATTCAATATCATCAGAAACAGGTTATCTGCAATTATTTTTTTTCATGGTACATGACAAAAAATAGAACGCAGATTCCGATAGCTATCGTGAGACTGATGTGGAATTTACCCGACAGACCGCAAAATAGCTGTCGTTCGGTATCGGAGAGCAAACGGATTAAATCTTGCAGGCAAGATTGGATTAAGATAAGTAACTGAAATCATCTCGCCAAAGGCGAGATTAAA
>CAYQWD010000388.1:0-3287 GCA_964420955.1 uncultured Paludibacter sp.
TATGCACGGAATTACTACGCCTTTTTACATGGTTCCGGGAGCAAAAGAAGTTGCCGACAGTTGCGGTATCGTAATCGGAACTTCGCACTGCGAACCCATGATGCGAAACAATGTAGGCGAATGGAATGAAACCACTTGCGGAGCTTATAATTACAAAACTAACAGGGAAAGAGTAAAAAATTACTGGATTGATCGTTTGAAAGAAGCAGGAAAATTCCAGAATATCTACACAGTAGGCATGAGAGGTGTTCACGATGGTGCCATGGAAGGTGTGGAATCATTACAGGAACAAACTGAACTCTTGCAGCAAGTAATAAATGATCAGCGGGAAATGCTGAAAAAATGTGTAGATAAAAATGTTGAAAAAATTCCACAGCAATTTGTTCCTTATAAAGAAGTTCTTTCCATAATGGAAAACGGATTGAAAATTCCCGAAGATGTAACCCTCACATGGTGCGATGATAATTACGGCTACATAACCAGACTTGGCGATGAAACACAGCAAAAACGCAGTGGAGGCGGTGGAGTGTATTATCATCTTCAATACTGGGGTCGACCGCACGATTATATGTGGCTAAGCACAAATCAACCAGGACTTATATACAAAGAAATGAAATATGCTTATGATAAAAATGCACGTAGAATTTGGATTGTGAATGTGCACGACATGAAAACTGCTGCTTACGATATGGAATTTTTTCTTGATTTGGCATGGAATATAAATTCCGTATCGCCTGCTACAATAAACAAACATCACCTGAACTGGTTAATGCGCGAGTTTGGAGCTGAAGCAGGAAAAAAACTATTGCCTGCCATGCTGGAGTTTTACCGGTTATGTGGCATTCGCAAACCCGAATTTATGGGCTGGAGTCAGGTAGAACTTGATAAACGCCGACATTGGCGGGGTTGGTCGCCGGTTATTGATACTGAATTTAGTTTAAACGAATTCGGAGGTGAATTGGATCGGCATCTGGAAGATTTTCGAAAAATTAAAAAATTGGTGTCGGAAGTAGAAAAAACAATTCCTGCCGAAAGAAAAGATGCATTTTTCTCGCATGTAAAATATCCGGTTTTTGGCGCTGCGGCAATGAGTGTAAAAATGCTCGAAGCGCAACGCGCGCGTTCGTTAGCTCCCGGAAATTATGATGTTTCACGCTGGTTACGAGAGGATCAGTTAATGAGAGCTTGCGCCAAAAGTATGGATGCTTATTATGAAATTCGAAGGTTAACCGATTATTACAATGAAGAACTTGCTGGTGGAAAATGGAAATATTCAATGTGCTTTAATCCGCGCGATTTACCGGTTTTTTATCCCCCAACACTTCCGGTAGGTGTTACCGAAAAAGAAATCGAAAAATATCGTTTTGCTGATGATCCAAAGCCAAAATCGCTTGACAAGCTAAAAATGGATTCATGTGTGGTATTTAATGCATGTAATTTTTCAAACTCCTCGGGTAGGGTTTTTCCCATACAATCGCTTGGTCATAGTATGAACGCGGTTTGGTTGCCCAAAGGGAAATCCTTAAAGTATGATTTTGAAACTAATCTTGAAGGAAATGCCATACTTCGAACTGCTGTAATTCCTACACACCCCAGCACTATAGGCGATATTCGTTTTAGTGTGCAAGTTGACAATGAAACCCCACAAATCAAATCGTTTAAAGAAGGTTACCGAACTGAATCGTGGAAGCAAAATGTACTGCGCGGTCAGGCAATACGTATTTCAAATCATACATTAACCAAAGGTAAACATACGCTTACCATTACTGCGCTTGACGATAACGTGGTAATAGACCAATGGATGCTCGATTTCAAGCCTGAGCGTAAGTTTTATGTGTTTCCGGTAAAACCTTGCTATCCGGATATCAAATGAAAAACAAGAAAAATCTCACAAAAAATGACTAAAAACATTATTTTAAATATTTTTTTTCTGCCTTTTTTGATTTCGGCTCAGAATACCGAAATTCAGTATCTGTCCGGTACCGGATTGCATAAAACCGTGAAATGGGATTTTCTTTGTTCGGGCGGAATGAACTCCGGAAAGTGGACAAAAATCGAAGTTCCATCGCAATGGGAATTGCAGGGCTTCGGAGAATATACTTACGGCAGATTTTATCTGGATAAAGAAGCCAAACCAAGCAACGAAACAGGCATTTACAAATATCAATTCACAATACCCAATGCATGGAAAGATAAGAACATAAGCATAATTTTCGGGGGAGTTATGACTGATGCCGAAGTAAAAGTGAATAATAAATTGGCAGGTGAAATTCATCAAGGCGGTTTTTATCAATTCAGTTACGATATTTCTGATAAATTGAATTTCTCAAAAAAAAATACACTCGAAGTAAAAGTATGGAAAGAGTCAGCAAATACATCGGTAAACAAAGCCGAACGAAGAGCAGACTGGTGGCTTTTCGGAGGTATATATCGGCCGGTTTATCTTGAAGCAAAGCCTCGTACCCACATTCAACGTATATCTGTCGATGCCCGCGCTGATGGAAAACTCAGTACAGATGTGTTTTTTAACAATCTTCCAGCAGGTTTTTCATTATCTACACAGATTATTCCTGAAGGTACATCCAAACCATATCAGGAACAATTTACCAAATTAAGCATCGCCCAGCAGCAAACAATTCGTACTTCATGGTTCGATATCAAAACATGGGATCCGGAAAACCAAATCTATACATCCTCAAACTTAAACTTCTGAATCAAAAATCTGAAGTTGTTCACATATTTACAGAGCGCATTGGTTTTCGTACGATTGAGTTCAAACCTATGGATGGATTATATGTAAACGGCAAAAAAACGATATTGAAAGGAATTAACCGGCACAGTTTTCATCCTGATGGAGGCAGAACTACGAACAGAAAAATCAGCCTTGAAGATGCTTTGCTGATTAAGGAAATGAACATGAATGCTGTTCGCTCGCATTATCCGCCGGATAAACATTTTCTGGAAATGTGCGATTCGCTGGGTTTGTTTTATCTGAACGAATTAGCCGGCTGGCACGATGCTTATGATAATGTAGTCGGGAAAAAACTGCTGGAAGAAATGATTGTGCGCGATGTAAATCATCCCTGCATAATTATGTGGGCTAATGGAAATGAAGGAGGATGGAATAAAAACCTTGACCGGTTATTTGAGTTGCATGATCCGCAAAAGCGCCATGTTATACATCCGTGGGCTGATTTTAATGGTATCGACACACATCATTATCCAGCTTATCAGACCGGAATGGCGAAGCTTGCAAACGGTTACAAAGTGTTTATGCCCACCGAATT
>CAYQWD010000389.1:0-3275 GCA_964420955.1 uncultured Paludibacter sp.
TCATGTTCCGTAACTCCGAAGTGTTTTTGGTATTGTCGTATCAACTCAGCATTTTTTTCAGGCTGAATGGGCGTATTCAGAATTTCAACTTTAAATAATCGCCTGTTTGTAAAGGCTTTACACAATTCGGACAAAACTACATCATCGTGAGAAGCCCATACTTTTATTGCGGAGATAAAATCCGAATCATCCAAGAGGGCAAAATTTTCAAGCGCATCAATATCTTCAACAAATAATTTTCTGTTAACCTCATTGTATAAAAAATAAGCAAGAGCAGGCGAAGCGAACAATTTTACATCTCTTTCAGCTAATTCTTTTGCGCGTTTCAGAATGTTTGTGAGCATTTTTTCGGCTGCCACCGAAGTTTTATGCAAATAAACCTGCCAATACATGAGTCGGCGAGCCACTAAAAACTTTTCGATAGAATAAATTCCTTTGGCTTCAACTACCAGCCGGTCGTTTTCAACATCGAGCATTTTAATAATACGCGAAGCGCCGATTACACCTTCGCTCACACCCGAGAAAAAACTATCGCGACTGAGATAATCAAGTCTGTCCATATCCAACTGCCCCGAAACAAGTTGATGCAGAAAAAGTTTTGGATACTGGTTTGTAAAAATCTGAATTGCCATTTCCAACCTGCCATCAAAATCGGCATTTATTTTCCGCATCATCATGAGCGAAATTTCCTCGTGATGTATTTCGTACACCAAACTGTGCTCAAGTGTATGCGAAAAAGGACCATGACCGATGTCGTGTAACAGAATACAAGCACGTACAGCATCGGCTTCAGTCTGGGTAATTTCATGTCCCTGTTTTCGAAGTTGAGCTATGGCTTCGCCCATCAGATACATTGCTCCCAGCGAATGTTGCATACGGGTATGTTGTGCGCCCGGATAAACAAACGATGATAAGCCAAGTTGCTTTATGCGATGCAAACGTTGGAAATAGGGATGCTGAATGATATCGTAAATAAAATCATTCGGAATATCGATAAATCCGAAAACAGGATCGTTGATAATTTTTCGTTTATTGGGTTTTTTCATTATCTTATCGTATGATTTTTTTATAGGTGATGTTTTTTTTCAAGTCAGGTGCATACACTTTGAAAAATGGGTTTTGAATTACTTAGTACATGACAAAAATTTATATATACTTGATTATAAAGAAAATACAACGCATATTTACGCTGGTAAAACGAATTTTAAACGGATTTTAATCTCGCCTTTGGCGAGATGATTTTAGTTGCTTATCATAATCCAATCTTGCTTGCAAGATTTAATCCATTTGGTCTCGGATACCGAACGACCGCTATTTGCGGTCTGTCGGGTAAATCTTAATTTGGATTTTTTTCCACTTTACAACACTTGCTTGCAAGATTTAATCTGTATTTAATCCGTTTTTAATGTATTACATCAGCTTTAATCCGCTAAATCCGTGCAAATCTGCGTTCTATTTTTTTTGTCATGTACTTAATTTGAATTATTAAAAATCTTAATTGCCATTTTTCCTGTTTTCCCATTTAATTATCATTATTATGAATTCTCAAGAATATCGACCAACCACTTCCAGCATTTTTCAGTTGAGCTGATGCTTAAACGCTCATCGGGCGAATGCACTCCGTACATTTGCGGACCGATAGATATCATATCCAAATGCGGATATTTTTCGAGAAAAAGCCCACACTCCAATCCTGCATGAATGGCGCGAATCTGAGCTTTTTCTCCAAAAAGGCGTGTGTAGCTTTCTTCAGCTTTTTTCAGAATCTCCGATTTTATGTTTGGTTTCCAGCCCGGATAGCCATCGCCATGCGTTACCTTTGCTCCTGCAAGCAAGAATACCGATTCTACCTGATGTGCTATATCGTATTTTGCGCTTTCTACCGAACTGCGCTGACTTGTGGTAATAAGAATTTCATTAGCCACTTTCATTTTTACCGAAGCAAGATTTGTAGAAGTTTCCACAAGTGCGGGCATATCTTTACTCATGGCTTTCACGCCATGCGGACAGGCGTACATTGCACACAATAATTTATCGGAACATTGTTTGTCAATAATTTTTTGGGGTAATTTTTCCGATTCAAGTGAAATTTTTAACTGCGGTTCCACTTCTCCTAATTCTTTTTCAACGTCAGAAATATAACGATTCAGTAAAACTCTGACACGCTCTTTCATTTCCCAAGGTACGCAAACGGTAGCAGTAGCTTCCCGAGGGATGGCATTTCGTAAATTTCCGCCATCAATATAAGCGATTCTCAAATCGGTTTCTTTGTTAACATTCCACAAATAACGGTTCAGAATTTTATTGGCATTCCCAAGTCCCTTGTTGATGTCATCGCCTGAATGTCCGCCTTTCAATCCGCTTACACTGACAGTAAAAGCAAAATAATCTTGGGGCGAATTTTCTTCAGTATAAGTTAAAATTGCAGTTGTGTCAATTCCTCCCGCACATCCGATAAAAATCACGCCATCGTCTTCCGAATCGAGATTGATTAAAACTTCGCCTTTTAACAATTTATTATCCAAAGCAAAAGCGCCGGTCAATCCGGTTTCTTCATCTACGGTAAATAAGCATTCCAAAGCAGGATGTTGAATTTTATCATCGCTTAAAACAGCCAGCATTATAGCCATGCCGATGCCATTGTCGCCTCCAAGCGTTGTTCCGCGTGCTTTCACAAAATCATCATCAATATAATAATCGATTGGTTGTTTTTCGAAATCGAACTGCACATCGCTGTTTTTTTCACACACCATATCCATGTGGGCTTGTAAAATCACAGTTTTTGCATTTTCGTAACCCTTAGCTGCGGTTTTGCATATCAGAACATTGCCTGCTGCATCAATTTTATAATCAAGTTGATGTTTTTCACTGAATTCTTTCAGATATGCTATTACTTTATCTTCTTTTTTTGAAGGACGCGGAATCAGGGTAATGTCATGAAAATATTTCCATAATGATGTTGGTTGGAGATGTATCATATTGTTTGAGTTTTTAATTAAACAGTTGAAATGCAAAGGTAAATAAATAAATCAGGAAATAACAGGAAAATAGATATCCAAAAATCAGTAATTCTTAAATTTCAGCCGGTTGAATTTTACAAAAAAATTCTTGGTACATGACAAAAAATAGAACGCAGATTCACACGGATTTAGCGGATTAAAGCCGATGTAATACATTAAAAACGGATTCTATATGGATTAAATCTTGCAAGCAAGTGTTGTAAAGTGCAAAAAATCCAAATTAAGATTTACCCGACAGACCGCAAATAGCGGTCG
>CAYQWD010000390.1:0-3275 GCA_964420955.1 uncultured Paludibacter sp.
ACCTCGAATGACTCATTCAGGTTGCTACACTCATGTCGGACCTGAAATCGGCGTAGCATCAACCAAAGCATTTACAGCTCAGGTTACCGTACTTGTTATGCTTGCACTCATTATTGGCAAAGAAAAAGGCACTATTAGCGAAGAAAAGTATCTGGATATTGCACATGAACTCGGCCGGATACCTGAAAAAATGAAGAAATTACTCAGCCAGAATGATGTGATTGCTCAGTTTGCAAAAACATTTACTTATGCTCAAAATTTTATTTATCTCGGAAGAGGTTACAATTTCCCTGTAGCGCTCGAAGGTGCTTTGAAACTAAAGGAAATTTCATATATACATGCCGAAGGTTACCCCGCAGCCGAAATGAAACACGGACCCATTGCTCTTATTAGTCAGGAAATGCCTGTAGTAGTAATTGCTCCCAACTCAGGAATGTATGAAAAAATTGTTAGCAATATTCAGGAAATTAAAGCCAGAAAGGGTAGAATTATTTCTATAATAACTGAAGGCGATACTGTTGTAAAAAATCTTTCAGATTATTCTATCAGCATACCAGACACCGAAGAATGTCTGGTGCCGCTACTTGCAGCTATTCCATTACAATTGCTTGCATATCATATTGCAGTTGTGAAAGGTTGTGATGTGGATCAACCCCGCAATCTTGCCAAATCGGTTACAGTAGAATAATATCAGTTTTCAGCCCCTGCTCATTATTTGAGTGGGGGCTTTTATTAAAATTGAAAATTGAGCCTAACCATTCGGGACGATAGATATTTCCGATTCAAAAAACTTCGAGACAGTATTGCAATTAGAACCTTGCAACCCTAACCTTCGAGCGATCTTATCACTCTGTCAATAATTGCATTCTCGAAACCGCGGCTTTGAGCGAAGCTAAATAGTTTACCGTATTTTTCATACTCATAATTCCATTTCAGCGTTTTTAGCTTGCTTTTCAGAATCACAGCAAGCATCTCTTCGTATTCACCTTCATCAATTGATTTTATACCGTAACTTATTAGTTTTTCATTGATTCCCTTTTGTTTCAGCGAATAGGTAATTTTAATTTTTCCCCACTTGTTGAAATGAAATTTATCTTTTGAAAATGCGATACAGTAACGTCTTTCGTTAATAAAATCGTCTTCAATTAACTTTTCGATAATTGATTGTTGCCATTCGGGTTTCACTTCCCATGCCTGTAGTTTATCTCGAACTTCTGAGATGCAATGCTCGGAAATTGAACAGTATGAAGCTGCCTTGTGCAACAGTTCTTCAAACGAATATTCTTTTTTCATTTATCTTTTTTGATTTGTAATTTGCAAATGTAGTAATTTTTTGAACAAATTGTTACGCAACTTCAACTGTAAAAAAATTAATAAAATTTTTTTAAGCAGACAATCTATATGCTTGATTATATGATTTATACAATACTATTTTTTTATTATCAGAATAAATATCATTTTTTTAAGTAACAAAATAACATTTTGTATATAAATAATGTAACTTTATGCCGAAAATGTTTACTTATATTATGACCAAGAAAGAACAGATAGAGCAGTCTGCCAATGAGTTATTCATGAAATTTGGTTTCAAAAAAATAACAGTTGAGGAAATTTGCCGTAAATCGAAAGTCAGCCGTAAAACTTTTTATGCATATTTCGAAAATAAAAATGCGCTTGTTTTAAAGGTATTGGAAAAAATGACATCTGAGATGATTCGTTCATACACCGATTTGATAAATGATGAGTCAAAAAGTTTTTCTGAAAAAATAAGAGAATTGCTAAAATTGAAATTTGCAGCGAACTCTAAATTTTCCATGGAATTTGTAAGTGATTTTTTTCATCCCGATGAAACAGAATTACTATTTTTTTTTCAGAATATTGTAAATGAGTCGCTTCGGTTAACTAAAGATTTTTTTTCTTTAGCGCAGCAAAAAGGAGAAATGAATCCTGCACTAAATATTGATTTCGTTTTATGGAATATGCAGAAACAAATGGAATTGTGTTCAACACCCGAAGCATTGGGCATGTTTGAAGATGCACAAACAATGACTCGACAGATATCGGAACTAATAATTTACGGAATAGTACAGCCTGAAAAATAAATGAAAAAATCAGTAATCATATTCATACTGCTGATTCTCACGTACAAAACGATAGCACAAACCGATAAAACAATGTTTTCGGCAGGAGGACAAATTGTGGGATGGATTACAACACAATTCGAAAATCCCCTCGTTGTACAACCCGGAGGAAGATTTGTACCCGAACTGAAACTAAAACTTTACAGCGGCGAACAAAGTTATTTCGATTTCGAAACATCTTTAAATATTAATGGAAGTGTAACCCTTAACAATTTTAGTGAAACTGAATGGGATGGAAAATTGAAACCTTACAGGGTTTGGGCTCGCTATGCAAACGATAATTTTGAAATTCGTACCGGATTGCAGAAAATCAACTTTGGACAGGCAAAAATGTTTCGACCGTTGATGTGGTTCGATGGCATGGATGTGCGTGATCCGCTTCAGTTAACCGATGGCGTGTACGGTGTGATGGGAAAATATTTTTTGGAGAACAATGCAAATATCTGGCTTTGGGGATTAATAGGAAATAATCGCAAAAAAGGATGGGAATTGTATCAGTCAGTGAAATGGAAACCCGAGTTTGGTGGACGTGTTGAGTTTCCTGCAGGGAAGGGAGAGTTAGCTTTCAGTTCACATTTTCGTTCCATCGAATTTCAAAATCCTCTATATTCTTCAATAAACATAGAAAACCTAAATGAGTCGCGTTTTGGCATAGATGGTAAATGGGATTTGGGTACAGGCTTTTGGTTCGAAAATTCTACAACTATTACCAAAAAAAACAATTTTTTAATACCCCGCTTTCAGGAAATGCTGAACGTAGGTGTTGATTATACTTTTCCTGTCGGGAATGGTTTAGGATTTACGGCAGAATATTTGTTTTTTCATGCTGGAAATCGCTTCCTTGCCGATGGAATTAAAATGCATTTAGTGGGGACATTATTCACATATCAGCTTAGTATTAACGATAATATTTCGGCAATATTATTTTCGGTTCCAGCCGAAAAGCTTTTTTTCAATTATATAAGCTGGAACAAAAATCTGGACAACTGGAGTTTTTATGCAATGGCATACATTAATCCCAGTGTTACAGGTTTTATCAATTTAAGTATGACCGATAAGAATCTTTTTGCGGGAAAGGGATTACAGTTAATGTGCAGTTATAATTTTTAGATACAGTTTTGAGAATATAATTTA
>CAYQWD010000391.1:0-3273 GCA_964420955.1 uncultured Paludibacter sp.
CATTTTTTTAATTTTTTATAATCGTAAATGGGCTTTTTAAGGCTCGACTATCTAATTAAATATCGCTCTGAAAATATCGTTACCGTTTGCATAAATCAGCAGAGCTAACAGAAAAAGAAATCCTGCCGTTTGTGCATATTCCATAAACTTATCGCTGGGTTTTCTTCCTGTAATCATTTCATAAACTAAAAACAACACGTGTCCACCATCCAACGCAGGTATAGGCAGGAAATTCATAAATGCCAGCACCAATGAAAGTAATGCCGTCATCGACCAGAAAACTTGCCAGTTCCACACGTTTGGAAACATTTTTCCGATACTTCCAAACCCTCCGATTTGTTGTGCACCCTCTTTGGTAAACACAAGCTTAAACTGTTTTATGTAGCTTGTGAGCGTTTCCCAACCCAAGGCTATACCTGCAGGTATCGACTCCCAGAAACCATATTCAATTTTTCGTGTTTCAAAATAAGCCAACGGAGAGCGATACGCCACACCAATTTTTCCGGATTCTGAAATTTTTATTACTGAACGCATTGCAACTCCGTTTCGAACAAATTCTATTTCCGATTCTTTTTGCTTAAGGGATAAAAGTTCAGCAGCAATATCCTGATAAATATTCATTGATTTTCTGTTCAAGCCGATTACGCTATCGCCTTTTTGTAAACCCGCTTCTTTAGCGGCGCTTCCGGCAGAAACTTCTTCAATCACAAAGGGGTATCTTACCGAAATCATTTCCGTCTCACCTGCTGCGAGAACACGTTTTTCAAAATTGTCAGGCAAAGTAATTTCCACCTGCGAGCTATCACGAAAAACGGTAACATTCTTTTTTCCATCAATTAGTATATGGCTGATAATATCGGCACGTTGTTCAATGGGATTTCCATCGATTAAAAGAATTTGGTCACCGTTTTTAAAACCGCTTTTAAGCAAGGTTTCTGAAAACTGCAAACCATATCGTGCATTTTCGAGCGGCAAATATTCCTTACCCCATGTAAAAAGTACTGCAGAATATATAACCAGTGCCAGCAGAAAATTTACCAGAACACCACCTACGATAATGGGAAGTCGCTGCCATACCGGACGTGAACGATATTCCCAAGGTTTGGCAGTTTCTGCAAGCTGCGCTTTATCCATCGATTCGTCAATCATTCCAGCAATCTTGCAATAACCACCCAATGGCAACCATCCTATCCCCCATTCGGTATTATCAGGATACCGGCGCCAATCCTCCTCGGGCAGTTCGCTAACAGGTATTGGTTCAAGTACGGCTTTCCCTTTTGAATCTACAATAATATCACCTTCATTGTTGCGTTTTTCACGTTCGTTTGCTGGCACATTCTTAGCTAAAATTTTTATCTGCCATTTGCCTTTTATTTTTTTGGCTCTTATCAAAGAAAAATTCGGATTGAAAAACATATAAAATTTATCGACACGGACTTTAAAAAGACGGGCGAATAAAAAATGTCCCAATTCGTGCAGTAACACGAGTATTGACAAACTAAGAATAAGTTGCAATGCTTTTATCAAAAATGTTTCCATAAAATATATTTGTGTCCCGTTTTTTTTAAATTTCTGAAAGCGGAACTGTTAAAAAAAACTGATTTGTTTGAATTCAAATTTATTTGTTAATAATTTGGTTTGTTAGAATTCTTACGGTTGTGTCTGTGTTTACATAATCATCGTAAGTTGGTTTTTGTATAAATAATGTTTTTCCCATAACATCTTCTATAATATCACTCATTTGCAAAAAACCGATTCTATCTTTCAGAAACTCTGCTACAACCACTTCATTGGCTGCATTCAGTATGCAAGGCATATTTCCTCCCTGTTCCATAGCATAATAAGCATAAGCCAGATTACGAAAGCGGTCAATATCGGGTTGTTCAAAAGTAAATTGCGAACATAGATTAAAATCCAGACGGGGAAAATTACTCTTCAACCTGTCAGGATAAGTTAATGCATACTGAATTGGTAACTTCATATCAGGCAAACCAAGTTGGGCTTTTATTGAGCCATCGGTAAACTGAACCATGGAATGAATGATGGACTGGGGATGTACAACTACTTCAATTTGTTCAGGTGATACTCCAAAAAGCCATTTAGCTTCTATAATTTCGAATCCTTTATTCATAAGACTTGCAGAGTCTATAGTAATTTTGGATCCCATATCCCAGTTTGGATGTTTCAGCGCCTGCGCACTAGTTACATGTTCCAATTCTGTCATAGATTTATTGCGAAAAGGTCCTCCGGAAGCAGTTAGAATCAATTTTTCGATTGAACTGTTAACTTCACCTGCCAAACACTGAAAAATGGCAGAATGTTCACTATCGACCGGAAGAATGGAAACGTTGTGTTGCGCAGCAAGTTCACAAATGAGTTCACCTGCCACAACCAATGTTTCTTTATTAGCGAGTGCGATTCTTTTTCCTGCTTCAATGGCGCTTATTGTAGGTTTTAGACCTGAATATCCAACCATTGCCGCCAGAACAATATCAACTGGCTCCATGGCAGCTACCTGTGCTACAGCATCGGCTCCGGCGAAAACTTTTACCGGTAAATCAGCAAGGGAATTTTTAAGTTTAAAATAATGCACATCGTTTGCAATTACCACTACTTCAGGGCAATAACGCCGTGCCTGTTCAATCAGCAAATCCACCTGATTGTTTGCGGCAATTGCATATAAATCAAAACGATTGCTGTTGACAGCAATCACTTCGAGTGCCTGCGTTCCTATTGAACCGGTTGAACCAAGTATGGCTATTTGTTTTTTCTTATCAAACATTTTTTTTGAAACATAGTAAAAATTCCCTTTCTAATGCAACCGTTTGTGATTCAAAAAAACCAGGAAGATTCAATAAAAAAGCAATTTTCAAACTGAGACCTGAGATATTAAAATATGATTAAATCTTCAGGATTCATGGCTTTACCCATTTGCCAAAGTTCGAAATAAAACTGCTCTGGCAGCGCATTGCCAGTTGTTTCTCCTGTTACTGCTATTCCCTCGCCTGCTTTAACTGAATCGCCTGTTTTTTTCAACAATCGGGTATTGTTTTTATATACGGATAAATATCCGCTTTCATGTTGTACAGAAATAACCCAACCTGAATCAAAAGTAAAGGCAGCAAAAACCACCGAACCTGAAAGAACACTTAATACGGTTTCACTTTTTGAAGTGATAATATTTATTCCGAATTGTTTTTCTGATGGATTAAATGAAGATGATATAACACCTTTTACAGGACGGAAGAAAACGAAAACATTTTGATTTTTTAT
>CAYQWD010000392.1:0-3237 GCA_964420955.1 uncultured Paludibacter sp.
ATTTATTGCCAACACCGTTACTTTTTGCATGTGCCAAAATTTGTCGAACGGCTGTAAGCTGATGATAACGGGGAAAAATCATTGAGCGTTTTACCTTTTGGGTTTCCTCGTCGGTTTCTTCGGTTACCTGTGCAAATTTGTCGATAATGTTGGCTAACGAATGTTTGGTTAAAATCTCTTCCCACAAATAATGGGTTTTTAATCCCTTTGGGTTTATCGGGTTTCCTGCTCCAAACGGGGCAATGGGTTTACCATCGTTCAGCCCTTTATTGAAAGGCAAAAAGAATGTTTTTTTACCGTTTAGCTGCGTGGTCATAAAAACCAGTTCGGTATCGGCCGCAAAATGTACCATGCAACGGGCAAAGCTGAAAATTTTTTCCTTTGGGTGAACGGTTTGTCCGCTCAGCGGGTTTTTAAGTTCGCATGTAATGATTGGCAGACCGTTTAAAAATACGGTTAAATCCAATCGGTTGGCATTATCGGAGCTGTAAACCAATTCCTGTGTGACAGAAAAAATATTGGCATTGTATTTATCAAGGTCTTTTACGTTGTAGTTTGAGGATGGCTGACGGTAAAACAACTCCACCGTTTTGTCGAAATGCTTAACTCCTTTACGCAGAACCTCTATAACGCCAAGTTTCTGAATTTTTTCATCTAACCGCACCAGAAAAGAGCGTTCGCCCTTGCGTTGAATCATATCATAGGTTTCGGGCTGGGTTTCTTTCATAAACTCCCAAAGCTGTTTGGGGTTGATGCAAAACTCCTTGTCGAAATCGTTCGATACACTTTCGCGGAACTTGTTTAGCCCTACAAGTTCTTTCACAATGTATTTCTGAAAACCTTTTTCTGATGTATCGGTGAATGTAGCCATTTGTCTGAACCTTTGATTTATTTGATTTTGGGATTGCCTTGATTTTGCTGGTTAAATTTTTTATTAGCTAGTCGTTTAAATTGCAGGCTTTTTGTCCCGAAATTTATTAATAAACCAACCTCCAAATCATAAGCTTCCAAATAATTTATGGCTTGTGCTAAATGAACATCTTCTAATTGGGTTATTGCTTTCAGTTCTACCGAAACCATTGCTTCCACAAAAAAATCAACCCTGCGTGTTCCTATTTGTTGATTCTTATAATAAACAGGCATCTCATGTTCGCGGCTAAATGAGATTCCTTCATCAGCCATTTCAATTTCTAAAGCCCTTTGATAAATTACTTCCTGAAAACCGTTGCCCAAAGCCGAATGAACTTTCATGGCACAACCAATTATTTTTGAGGTGAGTTCAGAGTGTTTGTAAATTGTCTGAACCACTGATTTTTGTGATTCATATGATTGCGCTGATTTTTGGGTGTTTTCATTCATCGTTTTGGTTTTGTAGTTATTGTTTATACCTTAATGTCTGAACTGTGATTTATTGGATTTTCATAATTGAATTGATTCTTTCTTTTTTAATAATCATAGTTAATCTTTTAATCATAAAAATCACAGTTCAGACTTTTAACTGCCCCGTTACTATTTGGGTTATTAAACTTTCCTGATATTCTTTGGCTTTATCAATTTCTGATTTTGCTTTATTAATTACTCTTTGTAATTCACTTGATTTCTCTTTTACCTGCGAAACCAACTGACTTTGAATTTCTTTTTCAACATTGGGGATTTGAAATTTTTTAATAGTTCCCAAGGGTAATCCCTCGCGTGAAGCTCCATCTTGACTGTTAAATATTTGATTTTGAACAGTATTCGTTGACAGATAAAAAGCTAAAAAATCGCTTTGTATTTTCGAAGAAGGGCGCAGTATACAAACATGTTGATTAATGTTTGCCTCCTCATCAAGATTATAAACGCAACACCTCCCAATTGAAGCACCTGTGATGTTCAAAAGAACATCGTTCTTTTGAACTTGACTACCTTTCATTTTTGCATGGACTTTTTCTGAGATAAAAGCAACATCATCAAGGTGAAGACCATCAAAATGCACATTCTGACTTCTTAAGAAATTAACCCCTTCATTAACATAGGTGTTTGCTCCACCTAAAGGTGTCACTCCACAGCCAATCTTAATTATCAGGTATTTTAAAGGTGTTTTCGGAAACTTGTCAGATTCAAAAATATTTGATATAAATACTTTTTTCTGTTCCTCCAACAACTCAATCAACCGTTCCTTTTTAGCAATAAACTCCTGAATTTGTTGGGTTTTGCGGTCGAGGTAGGCAACAATGGTGTTTTGGGTTTCGAGTGGCGGTACAATGCTGTACATGCGCTTGAAATCGACATAACGCAAAGGAATTTGTCCGTCTGCAATACCATAAGCAAAACGCTCAACATAGTTTTTATAAAAGCCTGTGCGAAACATATAAAAAAAGAAACGAGGATTTATTTCGATTCCTCTTTTTGGTTTTAAAACTGAACAGGCAGGACTTACAATGCCTTTATAAATGCTGTACCCCGACGCACCTTGTCGAAAACGCATACTGTAAACCAAATCGCCAGGATAAACCAGTAAATATTTTGATTTATCAAGTGTTGAAGAATCTTTTTTATCTAATTCAGACTGTTTTATTACTCCACGCCCGATGGTGACAGAGAGTAATTCCTCATTTTCATGACCTCTTTCAATCCGTTCCCGAAAAATGGCAATATTGGGTAAGAGTAGCCAACCTTCGGGCAGTTGCGAAACATAGTCGTAGTTTACAGGCTGATATTTTGTGTATGGTTGTAGTTTACTCATGCGTAATGTCGGATGATAAATTTACAGGCAGGATAAATTCACGCCCCACACTAAAATGTATAAGCCCCAAATGCTGCAAACGCCCGATAATCATGGCCGGGTGGGTGTTAAACTCCCGGGCATAGCTTACAATATCTTCGGCTGTAATTGAGGTTGGGTGTTTGCGCAGCAGTTTTTCTTCCTGTTCTTTCGAGAAGGTATGTTTTACTGCAAAGTCGTGTGCTTCCTGTTCTTTTTCGGGGTCGGCAGCAGCAAAATCAACATTTTCGAGCGAAATGTATTTTTTGCCATGCAAAATAATATGCCCCAGCTCGTGGAAAAATGTAAACCAGAAACGGTCGTTTTGCCCATAACGGGCAGTAAGCTGTATTAACGGGTTCTCGTTAATCCACCGTGTAGAACCGCTAAGCGGTACTTTGGGCAGTTTGGGGGTAAACAACAATATTACGCCCGCCTCAAAACACAGATGTTGTAATTGTTCAAAGAAATTAACGGGTTGCTCTACCATTAAT
>CAYQWD010000393.1:0-1142 GCA_964420955.1 uncultured Paludibacter sp.
ATTTTGTAAATCGCGGTCAATTCTGCTAAAAGCAGCTAATTCATCATAAAAAAGGTCTTTTGCCTTTATGGCATCATTCAACGGATTATTTAATTCATCCGTCTGTAGTTTATCGTCTTTTAAAAGTGCATGATATGGCTTCGTGGGAAATAATAATGGCGATAAATATAAAGTATCAATCACAGCTTTTACACCCGCATTTTTGAGCGCAACTCCAATGAATTTTATATCGTGGTTCAGAATATTATGACCGCAAACATAATCAATTCCTGCGACAAACTGAACCAAATCAGCAACGGAATTTTTATGAAATACACTTCCATCGCTTTTTATGCTTCCAAGGTCGAGAATTTTATGACTTTTGGGATCAATTTCCGTATCAATAAAAGAAATGGAATTCATTTAAATTGTCAATATGTTAATTCTGAAAATGTTTTACTTTTGCGAAGATACAGATTTTCTGTGTTTTGAGAGAAGTTTAGTTAATTTTTTCGAAACAAATACATTCTTGGAGTGATAAATCTGAAGAATTTCACAGAAATTGTGAACATTTTTCAAATAAATGCGTTATAAAAACGATTATAATGAAATTCATCAACACAATAAATTTATAAATTATGCCTAAAGTAAATACTTATCAGGACATTAGCCAGATTGACAGAGAAGCAAAAAAAGATTTTATCGATCGTCATTCACCTTTTATTCATGTAGCCGACGGTGCAAAAGCTGGCGAAAAATTGACTGTAAAAGTTGTTATGGGTAATGAGTATGTTCACCCTGACGATTTCGACCATTACATTAAATACATTCAATTGTGGAATGGTGAAGTGCTGTTAGCCGAAACTAATTTTCCTCCGGGAACGCTGGGCAATAAACCCGGACATGCCGAAGTAGATTTTCACATTGTTCCTTCGAAAGATTTGAACCTTGTAGCAATGTCGTACTGCACGAAACATGGTTTGTGGCAAAGCGACCCGAAAGCAGTAAAAGTTTCGGAATAAACTTTAGGTGAAAAAGCAAAAGCCGGTTGAAGTTATTTCAATCGGCTTTTTTAATGCTTTCAAATAATTGGCAACATTGAAACTAATAACCAAAATCTATCCCAATTTTTGCCATACTTCTCCCGCAAAAGTTTCCAAACT
>CAYQWD010000393.1:1229-3230 GCA_964420955.1 uncultured Paludibacter sp.
CCACGAAAAAAGCGTTTTTACCCAACGCGCGCAAATCTTCAATCAGGTCATTTGCAGAAATATCCTTAACCGCAGAGCCTCCGGCATAAAAAATTTCGCTCATCCAAATTTCATCCTGCGGACGCAGTACAGCGGCAATTTCTTGTACAAAATCATTGCGCAAAAACCTTGTTGGTTTATAACCATGCGGTTGAAACCATGCAATAACTTTCGGCGCTACAGGCTGACATGCCGCAATCGATGCAGCGCATTTGGCAGGATTGTGAGCATAGTCGTCAATCAAAATCACACCATTTTTTTTACCGATAATTTGATGACGGCGGTAAATTCCTTCGTAATTAAGCAAAGCTTGTGCTGCAACTTCTGACGAAACACCCAAATGATGCACCGAAGCAATGGCTGCCAATGCATTTTCCATATTATGTTTGCCAACAGTATGCATTTTTACTGGTGAACCGTTTACTTCAAAATTAATATCAAACCCTTGTTGAATAAAATTAGAAGCCTGTAAACCTGCATTAATTTCGGGAGTAGTCGAAAAATCGTTGGAAATATCAGTAAAAATTTGAGATGCAAGTTTGTTGGAACGATTTGTTATAAAAACATCTTTGGTGTTATCTCTGAAAGTTGCGAAAATCTGCATCAGTTCATCAATTTCCTGATGATCTTTGTCGATATTTAACAGTAAACCAATTTCGGGGTGATACTGTACAATAGAACCATCGCTTTCGTCCGCTTCAATTACCAACCAATCACCTTTTCCCACTTTTGCATTGCCAATTTTCCCTTCGCGAATAATACTCGTAAGTCCGGCACCGCTAATTATACTCGGATTTAATCCTGCATAATGCAAAATATCGAAAATCATAGCCGATGTTGTACTCTTACCCGAAGTTCCGCCTACTGCAATTGTTTTCTTACTTTCGGAAATCAACGCCAAAACCTGTGATCGTTTCAGTATAGTAATATTATTTACCTTTGCTTTTTGCACCTCGTAAACCGTATCCTCAATTGCAGTAGAAACTACTACTAAATCAGTTTCGGGAGTTATTCCGCTTCCGTCCTGCAAAAAACACTGAATTCCTTCCAATTCAAGTTTTGTTCTGATTTCATTTGGTGTGTCGGGCAAAAAATAACGGTCGCTGCCGCTAACGTTTTTACCAATGCCACGCAGGTATTGCGCAATAGCACTCATTCCCGAACCTGCTATGCCGATAAAAAAAATATTGTTAAAATCGTTGATTGTCATTGATTTGAATTGATATAAAGAATTGAGAAATACTTTTTCAAAAGTAACAAAAATATTAACTTCAGTGAAACAATAAAATCATTTAGACATTGAATTACTGTCAATATTTATTTTTTTATTCTCAAGCTTGGTATATTCGTCGGGCTAATGTTTTAAAATATTTGATTAAACTTTCGCATGTGTATTATACAATAAATCAAATAATTAAAGTATTTGGCGGACTTTATTACCTGCACTAAACTGTTCCCCTCTCTAAAATCCTTTTTTCCATTTTCTTTTTTGTATAACCATTAGATTATCAATCATTCTAAATTTTTATACATCTGAATATCATGCAATTAATTGCTGGCGAAAGTATAATTAGTTTATATCATTTTTCAAAAAGCTTTCACACCGGAGGTGTGTTCTGTTCATAACCCCCGATTTCAATCGGGGGAAAAAGAAGATATAAAGAAACTCTGTAGGAGTTTTCTCGTGCAAGTATATTTATAAAGTGAGGAAACTCCTACGTAGTTCAGTCTTGTCACCTTCATTCATTCCCAAAATTAATATGGGAGTTACGCAAATATTACTCCGTAGAAGTAATATTATAAACTAATTTTGAACATCTATTTATATTGATAAAAATAGAAGTGAATTTCAGAAATAAATTTTTGGGGAAATTTCTGCAAAAAATGGATTTAATTTAAAAACCTCCAAGTACATGACAAAAATTTATATATATATGATTTTGAAGAAAATAGAACGCTGAT
>CAYQWD010000394.1:0-3209 GCA_964420955.1 uncultured Paludibacter sp.
AGCATCGTCCACTTACCATTTTTGATACTGATCCGATTTACGAGCCGAAAAGTCCCAAAGGAGGCAGAAAACTTTTTGAACTTGCAGAGGCAAGTCGGGCGAAAGTTGCTTCGCAATTAATCATCGAAACACCCGATCCCTATTTTAATACGCTTGGCGGAGCGCTTTCGGTTGCTGCAGATGGTATTTGGAGTGGCGAAACATGGTTGCATGGCGCAGTGGGATGGCGAATGCCACTCAGCGGTTGGCGTGCTGCTTACGCCGGCGATGCACTTGGTTGGCACGACCGCGCACGCACGCATTTCGATGCTTATGCAGCTTCGCAGGTTACCAGTGTACCTGCTGTTTTTCCACATCCAACGCAGGACAGCGCTTTAAATTTTGCCCGTGCCGAAAAAAAATGGGGCACACAAATGTATAGCAATGGTTATATTTGCCGTAATCCGAATCGTAACGATCAGATGCATCATTACGATATGAATTTGTGTTATATCGATCAGCTGATTCGTCATTTCGACTACACAGGCGATTTGGATTATGTTCGAAAAATGTGGCCTGTAATAACACGCCATCTCGAATGGGAAAAAAGAAATTTCGATCCCGACGATGATGGATTATACGATGCTTATTGTTGTATTTGGGCAAGCGATGCCTTATATTACAACAGTGGTGCTGTTACGCACTCATCGGCATATAATTATTTTGCCAATAAAAAAGTAGCTGTGCTTGCTCAGAAAATCGGAGAGAATCCTGCTGCGTTTATAAATGAATCACAAAAAATATTGAATGCACTCAATCGTCAACTGTGGTTGCCGCTAAAAGGACACTGGGCTGAATATAAAGATTTTATGGGAGATAAAAAGGTACACGAAAGTGCTGCTGTCTGGACAATTTATCACGCCATCGATTCTGAAACTGCCGATCCTTTTCAGGCTTATCAAGCTACTCGTTATCTCGATGCCGAAATCCCCCGTATTCCAGTTGAAGCAGATGGACTTGGCGATGGTTATGCTACAATTTCAACTTCAAACTGGATGCCATACTCATGGTCAATCAATAATGTTGCTTTTGCCGAAGTTATGCATACTTCACTGGCTTACTGGCAGGCTGGACGAAATAATGAAGCTTTCAGATTATTAAAAAGTTCATTGCTCGATGGAATGTACATGGGAGCAAGTCCGGGCAATGTAGGTCAAATCAGCTATTACGATGCTGCCCGTGGTGAGTGTTACCGTGATTTTGGCGATCCGATTGGTGTTCTATCCCGCTCTCTCACCGAAGGACTTTTCGGAATTCGCCCCGATGGTTTGAACAACAGGCTAATCATACGTCCCGGATTCCCTGAAGAATGGAAATTTGCTCGTATTGCTACTCCTACAATCGATTTTTCATTTCGGAAAACCGGCAGTAAAACGGAATATACCATTATTCAAAGTGCATACAAAAAGTCAACTATCAGCTTACAAATTAATGTTAGCTTCGAGAATATTGAAATGATTACTGCCAATGGAAAACAAGTTCAGTGGAAACTGAATCCTCAGGCAATTGCTGCGCCCGAAATATTAATCGAAACTCAAGTGTCTGATTCGGTAAAAATTGAAGTAATTACCAAAGGAAAAACTGTTTTCAATAAATATCAGCCTATCAAAGTAATGAAAGGTCAGGCTTTTAAAATATCAACACAAGCTGTAGTAGAAGAGATTTACGATCCTCAGAAAACTATATCGAATGCAATTTACACAATTTTCAATATTGATGCAATTGCTTCGGGAATCTCGGGTCATCGTACATTTTTTGCAAAACTCAGACAAGATCAAGTGGTGTGGTGGCAACCTTTTCATCTTGAAATAACAGAACCGGCTAAATCGATTCCAGAATCCTTTATTGTAAAAAACACCGACATTTTACTTCCACGTGAAATTAACGGTTATTTCAACGACTCGGTAAGCCGGATTTTTAAAAACAAGTATTTTTCACCTCGTTCGCCTTACACTACATTGCAAATTCCATTGCAGGGTATTGGCGAATGGTGTCATCCTCTTACAACGGCTGAAATTGATGATACAGGCTTGCGGAAAATTGCATCAGAAAATAAAAATATTTTCACTAACGATTTAAATATTCCATTTCGCACGCCTGCTTCAGGTAAAAATATTGCTTTCACTTCCCTTTGGGATAATTTCCCTCGAAAGTTATCCTTTCCTGTAAATCTCAAAGTGCGAAATGCATATTTTATGCTTGCCGGGACTACAAATCACATGCAATCGCGATTTGTAAACGGAATTATCGTTGCGCAATATGCCGATGGTACTTCCGATACGCTGAAATTGATTAATCCTGATAACTGGTGCCCGATTGAACAAGATTATTATGTTGATGGAAAAGCTTTCAGACTTGATGTTCCTCGACCGTATCGAGTACATTTAAAATCAGGGCTTGTGAGCAACAATCTTGAAAAAGATTTGAAAATTGCGGGCGTTTACGGACGAAAAATTGATGGAGGCGCGGGCGTATTACTCGATATGCCTCTCAATAAAAATAAAACTTTGCTGAATATTTCTTTAGAAACAACTGCCAACGATGTGATAATCGGGATAATGTCGTTAACTTTGCGAATTTAGAATTTGTATAATGAAACTTCAAAACATCGATAGATTTTTGAACGTTTCTTTGAAAGTATGTAATTGAAGAAACAATTTCAAATCTGCGATGTTGAAAAGTTTACAAAATAATTTCAATTGTTTTTCGTTTTTACAAACAGATTAAAATAACAGATAATAGCATAATGAGAATAAAACTAATTACAATCATAATCGTTGGTTTAATAACTTTGCCCTTGTTTTCACAGGGGAATTTACCTTACCGCGATGATAAGTTCTTTCATTTTGGCTTTTCGTTAGGAACAAACCTGATGGATTTTGGAATATTACAAAAGGATACTGTTATCGGAGGCAAAATTTTTGATGCCAATATCGCAACATTGCAACCTGGTTTTTCGGTAGGAATAATTACCGATTTTCGTTTAAGCAGGTATTTGAACGCACGATTTACGCCAACGCTTCATTTTGGCGAGAGAAACATAACTTATCGTTCGCGCGACCAAAATACGGGTTTATTTGCCGATACGGTGGTAAATCCCATTCCTTCTATTCCAATTGTGCTGCCGGTTTATTTGAAGTACAGCGCTGAGCGATATAACAACTTTCGGC
>CAYQWD010000395.1:0-3206 GCA_964420955.1 uncultured Paludibacter sp.
GGTTTATTTGTATGTGAATTATGTATTCCGCTTATTTTTATCACAGTGCGCATAGCTCCTTTTTGCTCGGCAATCACAGTTTTAATTTCAGATACATAATCCTTACAAATTATAGCACCTGTATTTTCGCGATTTTCGAGTTTAAGTCGGAGTCGGCCGTTTTCGGCAAGCGTTTTTTCGCCGATTTTTATACTCCTGATAAGATTTGAACCTTTTTTCGGAATTTCATAACTGTAATTTATGTTTGTTATGATGAATGAATTTTCAGTTTCATCAACATTGATTCCTGTTATTTGTTTTGAGTTTTTGACTCTTTCCAAAAAATACTTTTCAGCCCGTGGAACAGTAGCTGCAAAACCCATCCATTTTATCGAACCATCGGGCCAGTATGCCAAAGGCCACGATTGAACGGGAATTTCAGTTGCATCAGCTTTTAAGGTAAAAAACTGGTCTTTTCTTATTTCAGATTTTCCAAAAGGCACACCCCAACTTATTCCTGATAGTTTATTATCGTTAACCGAAATTTTTTTTAGTTCAATTTTTTGAGCATTTAGCGTTACTGAACCAAATGAAAAAGCCAACAGAAAAATCCATTGGCAACAAAATGTTTCGAAGCAATCCTTATACATAAGCAATTGTATTAAAGCACAGGTAAAGTGCGGTTATTTTTAATTTGCTTTAGATTTATATGCCAATGCATACAATCGCATTTGCTTAATCATAGCAAGTAAACCATTGGAGCGTGTAGGAGAGAGGTGTTCGCGCAAGCCTATTTTTTCAATAAAATACAATTCTGTATTCAGAATTTCATCAGGAGTATGTCCTGAAAGTACCTGAATAAGCAACGAAACTATTCCTTTTACCAAAATTGCGTCACTTTCGCCTCGATAGATAATGATACCGTTATTAAAATCTGCAGTGAGCCACACACGGCTCTGACAACCTTCAATAATATTTTGAGGCACTTTTTCGGATTCTTTCACCGGTTGAAGATTATTTCCCAAATCAATCAGCAAAGAATATTTGTCCATCCAATCATCAAACTGGTTGAACTCTTCAATAATTTCGTCTTGTTTTTCGTTTATGTTCATTTTTTTATTTCGTGTTCTGCGTTTGGTGTTCTGCTTTTAGTATTTGGAATTCTAAATTTCCCATTTTCCTATTTTCTCTTTTTCTGATTTTTAATTTTTTAAAAAAATTACTTATTTTCTAAAAGCCCCTTTAGGGGTTTTTGGTCAACTCAGCATCATTACTACCCGTTTCAGCGCTTCAATAAATATATCAATTTCTTCCTTTGTATTATAAAACGAAAACGAAGCACGCACTGTACCCGGAATTCCAAATAAATCGGAAAGTGGTTGTGCACAGTGATGTCCAGTTCGAACTGCAATACCCAACTTATCGAGCATCATACCCAAATCATAAGGATGAATATTGCCAACTAAAAATGAAATCACTGCACTTTTTTCTTTTGCAGTTCCAAAAAAACGGATACCTTCTATAGTACGCAATTTTTGCTGGGCATATTCGGTTAATTCATGTTCATAAGTAGCAATTTCATTCATCCCAATTTTTTCAACATAATTAAGCGCTTCGGCAAGCGCAGTTGATCCTACATAGTCGGGAGTGCCGGCTTCAAATTTGAAGGGAAGTTCGTTGTAAGTGGTTTTATCGAAAGTTACGTTCTGTATCATTTCGCCTCCTCCCTGATAGGGTGGAATTGCATTTAGCCATTTTTCTTTACCATAAAGTACACCAATGCCGGTTGGTGCGTATATTTTATGGCCTGAGAAAACATAGAAATCGGCATCCAAATCCTGTACGTCAACTTTAATATGCGGAACAGCCTGAGCACCATCAATTAAAACAGGTATGTTTGCGGCATGTGCTATCTTAGTAATTTCTTTTACGGGATTTATTGTGCCCAGAACATTTGAAACGTGTGTTATTGAAATTATTTTTGTACGTTCTGTTATTAGTTTTTTATATTCTTCGATTAAAAGTTCGCCTTCACTATTCATTGGAATAACTTTCAATTTCATTCCTTTTCGTTCGCAAAGCATTTGCCAGGGAACTATATTGGAATGATGTTCCATTACCGAAACAATAATTTCATCACCTGCATGGCAAAAAGCTTCGCCAAATGATTGGGCAACGAGGTTGATTGCTTCTGTTGTACCGCGCGTGAAAATTATCTCATTGCGATTGGCTGCATTCAAAAACTGAGCAACTTTCGCTCGCGATGTTTCATGGGCTTCTGTAGCTTTCAAACTCAGATAATGCACTCCACGATGTATATTTGAATTCAGATGATAGTAAGCGTAATTTATTTTCTCTACAACACATCGGGGTTTTTGTGTTGTGGCGGCGTTGTCAAAGTAAATAAGTGGTTTGTTGTAAATTTTTTCGGCAAGAATTGGAAATTCAGCTCGAATTTCTTCTATTTTATCATTAAGCATAAGTAAATTCATTGATTAGTTTTTACAAAAGTATAAAAAAACCTACAATTATTCTTCATCATAAATTTGGGAATATAAACTTAAGCATTTGTCCGATAATCAAGGCTTAATGAATTAAAATATCGTTTTGAACCGGATATGACAATCATATTTTATGTTGATGTGTTTGCTATTTTATTAATGAGTAGATTAAAATAATCAAAATTCTTATATTTTTATTTCAGAACATTTTAAATTTTACTTCAAACCAAACCTGACAGATTTTTAATAATTTTGTCGCGTCAACTTAATTAATGACATTTAAATAGCTTTCTTTTTGCCCCCAAAGGTACATAAACCTAATAATATATTAAATTAAGTTAATGAATTTTGGTATGCCAATTTTAGATGCAAACTTTGCAGAGTAAACAAACAGATAAATTTTTCATAGTTAAGGTTTAAGTTAAATGTGCAAAGGGTGGCCGGGAGGTTACCCTTTGCTTTTTTTATGTGATATCAGGGAATTATTAGTGAATAGTATGTAAAATACTATTTTTGATGGATTATATCATAAGATGATCAAACAAATTAAAAATCACTACTAACCGACTAAACATCTGAGATTCTTCGTTACGCTCTGAATGAAATTGCTTTGTGTTGATTATAGTTGGGAGGAGGCAGGTTGACGGCTTCGCCGCCACCTGCCTCCTCCCAAAAACCTAACTTATTGATTGTCTGTCATTCCGAACATAGAGAGGAATCAAACAA
>CAYQWD010000396.1:0-3198 GCA_964420955.1 uncultured Paludibacter sp.
ATTATGCATACTGTACTGGGTAAAATGAACAGAAAAAGCGACCAGGAAAATGCATTGAACCAATGTGTTCGCGAAGGAATATTCAGCATAGCTCATAAACCCAATGTTTTAGAAGAGCTTGACAGATTCTGGTCTATGCCCGAAACCGAAAAATGGTTTGACGATGATGTGCAAGTGCTGAACGAAACCACAATTTTAACACCCTCGGGCGAAATGTATCGTCCGGATCGCGTTGTGATTCACGAAAAAAACGCTGTCATCGTGGATTATAAATTCGGCGAATACGAAAAAAAATCCTACCAACGCCAGGTAAAAGATTATATGAACCTGCTGAATGAAATGGAATTTAATACAAAAGGTTATATCTATTATGTGAATTTGGGAAAAGTGGCGGAGGTATGAATAAGAAAAATTTTTCATCGATAATTTACAGCAATAAATATGAAAACAAAATCCTTCAAGTAAACAGGCACTTGAAGGATTGTTTTTTTGTATTACTACAAAAAATTATTTGATTCGATTTGTCCAAAAATCTGTTTTTTTATCTTTACTCTTTGTTCTTTTTTCTAATTATTATTCCGCTATTAGCAAAAAGTAATTTTTCTTTCCTTTTTGTGCCAACAGATATTTGTCATTAAGTAGTAATTCAGAATTAATAATTGAATCCTGATTTTCGAGTTTTTCCTTGTTTATACTTACTCCGCCTGCTTGTACCATTTTACGCATTTCGCCTTTCGAGGGGAAAACTGCAGCATAATCCACCAACAAATCAATGGCTTTTACCCCTTCATAGAAATAAGTTTTAGCAAGTTTAAATTGTGGAACGCCATCGAAAACAGCTAATAAAGTATCTTCATCCAACTTTTTCAGCGCTTCGGAAGTAGCATTTCCAAACAGAATTTGCGATGCTTCAACAGCAGCATTGTAATCTTCTTCAGAATGTACCATTATTGTAACTTCTTTTGCCAGACGTTTTTGCAAATTACGTAAATGTGGGGCTGTAGCATGTTCTGCAATCAGGGAATCAATTTCCTGCTTATCAAGCGAAGTAAAAATTTTGATATATTTTTCGGCATCGGCATCGCTTACATTGAGCCAAAACTGTAAAAATTTGTAAGGCGAAGTATAACGCCGGTCGAGCCAAACGTTTCCGGTTTCTGTTTTTCCGAATTTTCCGCCATCGGCTTTTGTAATGAGCGGACAAACCAGTGCAAAAGCATCGCCATTTGTTTTGCGGCGAATCAGTTCAGTGCCGGTAGTGATGTTTCCCCACTGATCGGAACCACCCATTTGTAATTTACAGTTTTTGTGCTGATGAAGCCACAGAAAATCGTAGCCCTGCAAAAGCTGGTACGAAAACTCGGTGAACGACATTCCCACGCTCGATTCAGCGCTCAAACGTTTTTTTACCGAATCTTTCGCCATCATATAATTTACAGTAATATGTTTGCCAATATCGCGAATAAAATCCAGAAAAGAATAATCCTTCATCCAATCGTAATTGTTCACCAACTCGGCAGCATTGGGAGCATCACTTTCAAAATCGAGAAATTTAGCTAACTGTGCTTTTATGCATTCCTGATTGTGGCGCAAAGCCTTTTCGTCTAGCAAATTGCGCTCAGCCGATTTGCCCGAAGGGTCGCCAATCATGCCGGTAGCGCCGCCCACCAATGCGATAGGTTTATGTCCGGCACGCTGAAAATGCCGCAACATCATCACGCTTACCAAATGTCCGATATGCAGAGAATCAGCTGTAGGGTCAATTCCCACGTAAGCCGCCGTCATTTCTTTTGCCAATTGTTCTTCCGTTCCGGGCATCACGGTGTGTATCATGCCACGCCATTCGAGTTCTTCGATAAAATTCATTGCTATATTTTTTGTGTACCTTAAATTTTGAGTTTGCAAAGATACAAAAAATAAAATTTTTGGTAGATACCTGTTTCTCCGGTTGTTGGTTATTCGGTTTTTTTTTGGAATAAATTGTTTATTTGATTGATTGATAACGTATTTGTAATTTTTACTCAACCTGAATGTAATTTTTACGCTGTAGTTTTGAAGAAAATTTAATTCTCTGAAATGAAATTAAAACTATTACTTTTAATTATGTCAGTTATTTCGATGTCAACTTTCGCGCAAAAGCTTGTAAAATCTCCTCAATTAAAAATTTTAAGTTGGAATATATATTTACTGCCTTACCTTAGTCTTTTTAACAGTAACAGTAAAAGAGCAAATGCAATAGCTGACGAGCTTGAAAATTCAGATTATCACATTTTGGTTTTTCAGGAAGCTTTTAGTAGTAAATGCCGGGGAATCCTTGCGAAACGATTTAAAAAGAACTTCCCATATCAGTATGGACCTGTAAACAATAACTTTACACCTTTAAAAACAAACAGTGGTTTATGGGTGGCAAGTAAAATACAACTCGAAAATTTAGGCGAAATTGAATTTTCGCGCAAAAAAAGTTTCGATGCAATAGCAAGAAAAGGCGCTGTACTTTTTCAAGGGGTTTTCCAAAACTCGCCATTCCAACTATTAGCTACTCACTTGCAAGCTGAAGATGCCGATGAATTTCGTGTACATCAATGTACTGAAATTAAAGAACAATTACTAAGTCCTCATTATCAGGATAATATTCCTCAATTAATTTGTGGAGATTTTAATATCGATATTGACGATAAGCATCATTACAATAAAATGCTCCTGACATTAGATGCTCAAAATGGTGAAGTGAGTGGCAATGTAAAAATTACCTACGATGAACTTAATAATAATCTTGCAAAAAAATCGACCGGACGAAGAAGAACAATCGATTATGTTTTAGTGCGGAATTCAGAGCTTTTGCATGATATTGAGCGAAAAGTGCAAACGTTTTTATCGAAAGTTGGCAATGCGGAATCAAATCTTTCCGATCATTATGCTTTAGAATTAAGTGTAAGTTTTGCCAAAGGGTATTAATGATGTATAATTGCACGTAAATTCCTCAAAAGTCAAACATTATCCATGTTTGGAGAAATTTATTTATATGAAATTGTCATTTTTTTATTGTGTTGCCTAACAACCGAGGCTATGGGCTTGGGCGGGCTGCGGGCGAATTTCCTGTCGCAAAGCGACAAAGTGAATGCGGGCGCAAAACCTGCTAAGTGCACAGAAGCCAGCCTGTGAACATAGGTTCGATACAATCGCTTTTGTATCAACACT
>CAYQWD010000397.1:0-248 GCA_964420955.1 uncultured Paludibacter sp.
TGATCTTTTGATGTGGTAATGGTAATATTCTGTGTGGCAACTCCGGCGCTGGCAACTGAAATGGTTCCGGTTAAGTTGTTTGTTTCATCCCATATTACTGTAACCGTGTTTTCAATATTGGCATTGGCATTGGCGATAGTGTAATTGCCGCTACCATTGTTTACAACATTTGTTCCTGAAAGTAAAATTCCGGTTGGAGCAGTTAAACTGATATTACCTGAAAGGTTAGCGCCCGAAACTGTAAATGT
>CAYQWD010000397.1:311-3193 GCA_964420955.1 uncultured Paludibacter sp.
ACTGCTGTGGGTCCATAATAGAATAATTTGAAATTGTCGAAACCTGTCCAGTTACATCCGATTGTACCTTCCAGTGCATAGCCAATTGTAAGTGTGCCATTATTTACAATAGCATAATCTGCAAAATATATCTGACCGGCACTAACTTGAGCAGAAGAACCACCGGCTTTAAAAAATGCCCCTGTATTTAGAGGGTTCGATCCATTTTGTTGAACTGCATGTCCTGTTCCTTCTAAACCATAAATTCCATTTGGTAAACCTGAAATTGTTTGTGTAATTGTTGATGGTGGCAAATTAGAACCTGATGAAACCCATCTCTCCGAATAAAATGTTCCATCTTTTACCCATCCGTTACCAGGTGTATTTGATTGACGAGCAAAACCGTTGTTTGTCCAGTCAGTTGTCGAGTTATAGGCTGTCTCGAAACTGAAGTTAGGTACTGTAATAGCTGTACGATTCAAAGCGGTTAACAAATTTGCAGCAGATGTTAAAATATCAACAGTTACATCAGAGTTGTATGTTGTAATGTATGAATTCAGATTGATTACTCCTACTGATTTTGCATAGGTCATGTATCTGTGTAAAAGTACTTTTGCAAGATATAAATCATAATTTGACTGCGATACAAATTTCCATTGGGTGTAAACACTGGCAGTTTCGTTGTACCTTACAGAATTGCATAATCCCCTGTTTGATGTACGTGCAATTGCCTGAGCTCCTAAAAATACCGAAGCATTATAATAACTTTTAGTGTTTGAAACCTGAATTGCAAAAACTTTGTTTGTTGCATCGGTTTCTGCTATATTCCAAGTGTTGTTTGTTGAATTGTCTGTAAAAATCCAACCGTTGCCATCAGGTATCTGGAAAAGAAAATGGTTCGAAACATTTACACCATTATTATTGTACTGAAATGTCCATTCACCACTGGTTTCCACACAAGTCCATCTGTTAAAATTAGCGCTTGCATTTTGACGTGGTAGCGCCGAAACAATAGCTTCCATTGCCCATTCGCCACCTCTGTTTAGGAATCCGTTAGCTCCCACATTATAAATAAAATACGATGTGCCCGATACAGGAACTTCACCTTTATAGATTGGTGCATCCCATGTTTGTGCATTTCCGAATGCTGAAATTGTAAATACAGCGAATAAAATCGCTAAGAGTTTGTAAGTTTTTTTCATGATGATTAAATTTTTAATGGTAAATTTTAATTATTTGATATGCAAGCATAGTAATTAATCATTTGATTTTTTTTAATCGTATAATAATAAAGGTGGATAATAATGTTATTTTGGTGCTTTATTTAGTTTTAAAGTTTTATTTAAAATGGGGATATTATATTTCTTATTTTGCTTGTATTGATATAAGTAAGTGTTCAAAATTATTTTATCATTACTAACCTGCTGAAAATTAGTTGAATTAGTTTTATCAATGTTTCAGATTCCTCACTGCGTTCGGAATGACAGACATTCAGCAAGATAGGTATAATGGAGGGGGTCGGTTGCTGGCGAAGCCACCAACCGACCCCCTCCCAACTAATAACACGACAAAACACTGTCATTCAGAGCGAAGCGAAGAATCTCAAATATTTAGTCGGTCAGTAGTGTTATTTTATATTAATTGATTCTCTATATCATTATTTCTGCATACACTTATCAGGTTTTAAAAACCTGTTAGGTGTTATAAATATTATAAACTAAGTAAAGAAGAAAATATAATGTCGTATTTCTAAAGAAGAATAGAACGCTGATTTAACGGATTAAGCGGATGAAAGCGGATTATATTTTGTACGGATTTAAAACAGATTTAAGTCATGTAAACATGACTGATTACACCAAAGTCATTGAAAATCATCTCGCCAAAGGCGAGATTAAAAACCGTTTTTCAATCCGTTAAATCAGCGTTTATCCGCGTTCCATTCTTTTTCTTTTTATTATAATTATACGACATTTTTATTTCCCATTACTTAATTCTCAATTTGAACTTACATTTATTAACTCAATTTTCGCATGTTTATCATACTATAAATCAAATAATTAAAACAACGCACAAACATTATTACTTGCACTGACTTGTTCCACTCTCTAAAATCCTTTTTTTCATTTTTTTCTCCTCAGGGAGAAATTCCCCGAAGGGGGATAGAGGTTCAGAGAGGTAGGGGAGAGGTCAAGCGATAAAAATTTGACAAAGCTCTTGTTTATATAATCATTTGATTATCAAACGTTGTTATTTTTAAACATCAGTTTATCAGGCAATTAATTACTTGCGAAAGTTGAGTTATTAATTTTATTATTGTATTGAATGGTTTGATTAGCTCTTAATAAAACAAAAAAAAATCCCGCTAGCAAATTTGCTCACGGGATTCTGTGTTAAAAACTTCAAAGAATGAATTATAGTATTCCCTGTGCCATCATAGCTTTTGCAACTTTCATAAACCCGGCTATGTTGGCGCCTTTCACATAATTTACAAAACCATCGGATTCGGTGCCGTATTTAACGCACGATTCGTGAATGTCGCTCATAATGCGTTGCAGTCTTTGGTCAACTTCTTCGCGTGTCCAGCTCAGACGCATTGAATTTTGTGTCATTTCGAGTCCTGATACTGAAACTCCGCCTGCATTGGCGGCTTTTCCGGGTGCGTAAAGAATTCTGTTTTTAAGGAAAACTTCAATGGCTTCCGGGGTCGAAGGCATATTTGCTCCTTCCGAAACCGCAATGCAACCATTGGCAACAAGCATTTCGGCATCTTCGCCCGTAATTTCGTTTTGTGTTGCCGAAGGCAGAGCAATTGTGCATTTTTCAGACCAGGGGCGTCCACCATCCACATATTTACATCCATATTTTTCGGCATATTCTTTAATGCGTCCGCGATAGATGTTTTT
>CAYQWD010000398.1:0-3180 GCA_964420955.1 uncultured Paludibacter sp.
AGGCTATGCAAATCCAAAAAGAAGTTTTAGACACTAAACATCCTTCTTATGCAAATTCTCTGAATAATTTAGGGATTTTGTATTGGAATATGGGGAATTATATTGCTGCTGAACCCTTGTACAAAGAGGCTATGCAAATACGCAAAGAAGTTTTAGGCACTAAACACCCTCATTATGCTAATTCTCTGATAGGTTTAGGGGCTTTGTACCATAACATAGGAAATTACACAGCCGCTGAAGTTTTTTATAAAGAATCTTTACAAATCCAAAAAGAAGTTTTAGGCACAAAACACCCTGAGTATGCGTTTACTTTGGGCAATCTATCAGAACTTTACAGAGATTTACACAAATATAATTTGGCAGACTCATTAGGCAAACAAGCCTTTGAAATTCGCAAACAAAAGGAAAATGTGGATTTATTTTGGGGGTATAATGGCTTAGGTACTATCCAAACTGCCCAAAAACGTTATGTAGAGGCAGAAGAAAACCTACGCAAAGGCTCGGAATTATTGGAAAAATTGCAAGTGAAAGGCAGTTTGGAGCATACCTATAACCAACACGATTTGGCGTTGTTGTATTGGCAAATCAAACAATATGATAAGACTAAAATGTTATATTTTGAAAATATAAAGATGTCCCAAAACTATATTTTTAAGACATTTTCCAGCCTTAGTGAACAGGAAAAAAGTAAACTTTTAAATGAAAAAATACAAAAATATTTTCACCATTTTAATTCTTTTATGCTTTTTCATGATGTTCAAAGTATTCATTTACTCTACGATTTACAACTTTTTTCGAAATGAATTTTGTTAAATTCTATTCAAAAAATGAAAAATCGTATTTTGAATAGCAAAGATTCTGCTTTAATTCAAGAATACGAATCTTGGAATAATCTAAAACTTGCTCTTGCCAAATACCAACAAATGAGCCAAGAAGATTTTAAGAAAACAGGCTTAAATCTGGACTCTTTGGAAAACTTAGCAAACGAAATGGAAAAATCTCTTTCCCTCAAATCCGAATCTTTTGCCAAAATAACCGACAAAAAAACGCCCACTTGGAGAGATATTCAGCGAAAACTCAAAAAAAATGAGGCTGCTGTTGAGATTGTTAGAGTCAATAAATTTGGTGTCCAAAAAATTGTTACTGATACTACTGATTTTCACTATAAAGATTCTCTCAAAGAATTTCCAACATATTCACTTTATGATTTGACTGATACGGTTTATTACGCTGCCTTGATTGTCAAGAAAAAATCCAAACAACCCGAATTAGTCCTATTAACCAACGGAAACGAATTGGAAAATCAAACTTTCAAAAAATACCGCAATAAAGTTCTTTTTAGGATTGATGATAAAGAATCCTATCAAAAATATTGGTTGCCTATTCAAGAAAAATTACAAAAAATCAAAAAAGTATATTTTTCACCTGACGGTATTTATAACCAAATCAATTTGAATATTTTACAGAATCCTAAAAGCCAACAATACATTTTGGACGAAATAGAGATTCAACAAATGACGAACACCAAAGAAATTTTGGCATTTAGCCCCACCCAAACCCTCCCCACAGGAGAGGGCTTAAAGACTTTCAAGGCAAGCCTTTTTGGTCGTCCCGCTTACGACATGGATAGCGTGAGTTATTTGGCAAACGTAGAACTTTCCAAAGAAATCAATAACTCTTATGCCTTGCGTGATATTCGAGATTTGCGAAAAGGTAGTTTTTCGGATTTGTTGGGTACGGAAAAAGAAATCCAAATCATTGATAGCTTGTTAAAATCCAAAAATATCCAAACCGAAAAACATTTGTTAGACCAAGCCACCGAACAAAAAATTAAGGCTTTACAAAATCCCAGTATTTTGCATATCGCTACACATGGTTTTTTTATAGCCGACTCAACTACCAAAAATCCTATGCTCAATTCGGGAATTTTGTTGGCAGGTGTTTCCAATTATTATCGAGCTGAGGAAAAACCTGATACAGACGATGGCGTTTTGACGGCACACGAAGCCCAAAATTTGCATTTGGACAATACCGATTTGGTGGTTTTGTCAGCTTGCGAAACGGGTTTAGGCGAAATTCGAAACGGAGAAGGCGTTTATGGTTTGCAAAGGGCTTTTAAGGCTGCGGGAGCAAAATCTATTTTGATGTCGCATTGGAAAGTAGATGACAAAGTTACACAAGAATTAATGAGTCTTTTTTACGAAAATTGGCTAAAAATAGGCAACAAAAGAACGGCATTTAAAATGACACAAGCCCAAATAAGGGAAAAGTACAAAAACCCGTATTTTTGGGGAGCATTTGTGTTGGTTGGTGAATAAAAAAGACAACAAAAAACCCCAAAGCTAATAAGATTTGGGGTTTAAAATCAATGAAATCGCTTTATCTGGTTGAGTTTCCGTTTATCAATTCTATGGAAGTAACATAAACAGGCGTGCCTACCATACAAATTGTAAGAATATTGCTTGCTTCTTGGTAGTCAAATTTGACTTGTTGTCCGTCGGCTAAGGTAAAAGGCGTACCGTTTTTGAAAATTGGGCTTAGGGTTTTTCCATTTTCCAACTCAATAACCCAACAACCGCCTTCCACGCTTACTTTTTTGATTTTACCTAAGTGAATGCCGTTGGGCAGAAGTTTAATGGCATGAATTTTTATGCCTTGTTCGCCATTGTGTTTTGACTTTTTGTCGTGGTGTTTAGATTTGCTATCACCACCACAACTTCCGTCTTTGGCTTTGGAAAAAGAAATTTCGTAAAGTCTTCCCGCAATGAGTGAGTCTGTGGCTGGCATTTCGGCGGGTTTGAGGATTTCTCCATCTGCCTTGACAAACAAAAGATTTCCGTTTTGCAAAATAGCCTGTACCTGCTCTGTGGCAAGCACCTCGTCAAATTTTTCGCAGGAAAATAACAGAAAGATGACGGGCAAGAACAACAATAACTTTTTCATAATTTGTTTTGAGGTTTAAATTTTGAAGCCAAGACGCAAGCCCAAATAGAGGCGTTGCAGACGCTAAAAAATATTTTGAAAAAATTTAGACTTCCGTAAACTTGGCTTAAAAAACTCTAATAAAGACTTTATAAGTGTTTGAAAATCAGAGAGATGGCAAAAATTTTAGCTATATTGTAGAAATAACGTGAACTCGGGATAATAGAGCAGAAAAAGCTAAGAAAAAAGTGTATTTTT
>CAYQWD010000399.1:0-1158 GCA_964420955.1 uncultured Paludibacter sp.
GGGCAGAGTTTACCGTAACGAAGCAATATCGTATCGGGCGCATTGTTTCTTTCATCAGGTTGAGGGATTGTATATTGATAAAAATGTATCTTTTGCCGATTTAAAACAGGCGCTCATGTATTTTGCAAAAGAAATGTTTGGAGCAGGTACCGAAATTCGTTTACGTCCTTCTTTTTTCCCGTTTACTGAGCCAAGCGCCGAAATGGATATTTCATGTAATCTGTGTGGCGGTAAAGGTTGCCCGTTTTGCAAGCATACAGGTTGGGTGGAAATTCTTGGTTGTGGTATGGTTGATCCCAACGTGTTAAAAAATTGCGGTATAGATCCCGATGTTTATAGTGGATATGCTTTTGGTATGGGAATAGAGCGTATTACAAACCTGAAATATCAGGTGAAAGATTTACGTATGTTTTCCGAAAATGATGTCAGGTTTCTTGAACAGTTTCAATCGGCATATTAGCCTTTTTAAATTTTAAATCATAGATTCACAGAATTTTTTTAATTTTTTTTTTTAAAATCATTATTCATTCTTTTTTTGTGTTTTTTCATTGTGTAATAAAAAATCTTTTATACATTTGCATTAACAAGTCCTTATAAAAGTTACTAATTATTAATTTAAAAATTATGTGTATGAAAAAATTAATTTTTACGGTTGCATTTGCATTATGTATTTTGGGTACTCTCTTTGCACAGGCTGAAGGAAGCACTATTGGTCTCAGATTTGGATATCCAACTGAAATTTCGTATCAGAAAGGTTTAAGCAGCTCAAATCGCGTAGAGTTGGGAGCTGGCTTCAGAAGTTATGCAGGTTATTATACAACCTTAACTGTTTCTGGTGTTTATCAATGGGTAAAAGATTTTTCAAGTCTTGCTGACGGATTAGTATGGTATTATGGTGGTGGTGCAAGTGTTGGTTTTAATTCTTACTTAAGTAAAGCTTATTTTCCGGTAACCATTTTAGGTCAAATCGGTATTCAGTATGATTTTAATATTCCTTTACGACTTTCCCTTGATTGGCGTCCCGGATTTCAGTTTTTAGGACAAACTTACTCAAACGGCTTTGTTGGAGATGGTATTTGTTTGGGTGTTAGATATATTTTAAATAAATAATTTTCAAATAAATTCAAACTAAAAAAGGAAAATCCATAATGGATTTTC
>CAYQWD010000399.1:1194-1412 GCA_964420955.1 uncultured Paludibacter sp.
AGCTTTTTTCATTGCTTTCTGAATTCCGGCAGCATTTTTACCTCCGGCTGAAGCAAAGAAAGGTTGTCCGCCACCGCCACCCTGAATTTCTTTTGCAGCTTCGCGTGCAATGTTTGTAGCGTTCATTCCGGCAGTAACAAGGTCGTCGGTTAGCAACACTGTAAGCGAAGGTTTACCATCGGCTACACAACCGGCAACAAAGTAAAGTTTTTCGTTCA
>CAYQWD010000399.1:1422-3166 GCA_964420955.1 uncultured Paludibacter sp.
TTTGGAAAGCCAGTGTTTTTACCTGATCGGGAGTTAGTGTTCCTTCGTAATGGATTACCTTAACACCATTTACATCAGATGCATTTGCAATGAGGCTGTCTCGCAATGTCATTATCTTCTCGTGCATATAAGTTTCAACCTGTTTTTTGATCTGGGCGTTTTCTTCGCTCATGCGTTGAATTGCCGAAATGATATCGGGTGCATTATTGAGCAGTTCTTTTGCTTCAGCTATTGTATCTTGATGTTTATCCACTAATTCTTCCACGGCTTTTCCGCTTATTGCTTCGATACGACGAATACCTGCAGCAATGGAACTTTCGGCTATAACACGCACCATTCCTATGTTTCCGGTAGCTTTTACGTGTGTTCCACCGCAAAGCTCCACCGAACTTCCGAATTGAATCACACGCACAGTATCGTTGTATTTTTCGCCAAACAAAGCCATTGCTCCCATAGCCTGAGCTTCGCCAATCGGGGTTTCGCGGCGTTCCTGAAGCGGATAGTTTTCGCGAATTTTCCTGTTTGCAACTGCTTCTACTGCTCTAATTTCTTCTTTTGTCAGTTTTTGGAAATGCGAAAAGTCGAAACGTAAGGCTTCGGGGCTTACAAACGATCCTTTTTGTTCCACATGATTTCCGAGTACTTCGCGCAATGCTTCGTGTAGCAAGTGTGTAGCCGAGTGATTACATTCGGTCGCTTTACGTTTTTCTGTATCGATAGAAGCAGTAAATGTTGAAGTTACATCTGCCGGAAGCATTTTGGCAATATGCACAGCGAGATTATTTTCTTTTTTTGTGTCAAGAATTTCAACATCTTCGCTATCCGACATGAGACAACCGCTATCGCCAACCTGACCTCCCATTTCGGCATAGAAAGGAGTTTTAGAAAGAACAATCTGAAAATATTCCTGATTTTTTTGTTTTACTTTTCGGTAACGAAGTATTTCTGTTTCAATTTCGGTAAAATCATAGCCTACAAATTCACTGTCGCCTTCTCGTAAGGTTACCCAGTCGCCGGTTTCAACGGTAGCAGCATTACGGGCACGGTCTTTTTGTTTTTGCATTTCGGCATTGAATTCCTCAATGTTTACTGTCATCCCGTTTTCGCGCAAAATCAATTCAGTCAAATCTAACGGAAATCCAAAAGTATCGTAAAGAGTAAAAGCAACCTTACCTTCAATTTCTGTTTTACTTGTACTTTTTGATTCGAGTATCACTTTATCGAGCAGTTTTATTCCTGTTTCCAATGTGCGCAGGAACGATTCTTCTTCTTCTTTAATTACTTTTTCGATTAATGATTTTTGAGAAAGTAATTCGGGATAGGCTTTCCCCATTACATCGCCAAGAACAGAAATCAACTTATACATAAATGCATTGCGTTGTCCGAGAAAAGTGTAACCATAACGAACTGCACGACGTAAGATGCGGCGAATTACATAACCTGCTTTGGCATTCGATGGTAACTGGCCATCGGTTATCGAAAACGCAATGGTTCGTATGTGGTCAGCAATTACACGCATGGCAATATCCATCTTTTCATCTTTTCCGTAGGCAGTATCGCATACGCGTCCAATTTCAGCAATGATGGGTGTGAAAACATCGGTATCATAATTCGATAATTTACCCTGCACTGCCATACAAAGTCGCTCGAATCCCATTCCTGTGTCAATTACTTTAGCAGGCAATTCTTCGAGTGAACCATCGGCTTTGCGGTTAAACTGCATAAACACGTTGTTCCAAATTTC
>CAYQWD010000400.1:0-3145 GCA_964420955.1 uncultured Paludibacter sp.
ATTTATTTTATTGATATTCTTTTGTTTATGCAGTTTTTAAGGCTCGACTAAATAAATTATTCATTGTTGTCCGTTAAAATCACTAGATTCTTCGCTTCGCTCTGAATGACAGTGTTTTATGTTGAATTTGTTAATATAACTAACTTATTGTCATCTCAAACGAAGTTATAAATCTCATTTTAGTCATTCATATTTTTTATACCGGACAACAGTGATAAATAATATCCAATCCTCACGTTTAATTTTTTGTAAAAAGAGGATGTCTCCATTTAATTTGAAATATAATGATATGAAATGAATTAATTTGAAGTAATTCAATTTCATTTTTTTTCAAAGCACATAAATTTACTTACCTTAATAAAAAAGCATCAACGGGAATTAAATCCGATTGATGCTTTCTTAAAAGTCCCCTTTATGGGATTCAGGGGTTTTTTATTTCACTCCCACGCCATTCGCCACCACAGCACTCGGGCGAATCAGCACCAATTTACCATCAGCATCTTCGGCTGAGAGAATCATGCCTTCGCTCATTATACCACGCAGTTTCCGTGGTTCGAAGTTGGCAATAAAGCAAACCTGCGTACCAATCAATTCTTCCGGATTTGGATAATAGGCTGCAATTCCTGAAAGAATGGTTCGTTCGCCCATGCCATCGTCCAATTTAAACTGAAGCAGTTTGTCGGCTTTTGGCACTTTCTGGCAATCGAGAACGGTTGCTACACGAATGTCCATTTTCATAAAATCATCGAAAGCCACATTTTCTTTCACAGCTTCAGGTTTGTATGCTGCAGCTTCGTTGGCAAGTTTTGTGTCCTGTAATTTCTGAACTTGAAAAGCTATTGTTTCGTCTTCGATTTTTTCAAAAAGTAACTCAGGTGTTCCAAGTTGGTCTCCGGCTTTCAGTAAATCGATGCGACCTAATTCTTTCCAGTCGAAAGTTTTCAGTCCGAGCATGTTTCTGAGTTTTTCCGACGAAAATGGAAGAAATGGTTCGAAAGCAATTGCCAGATTGGCTGCAATCTGCAAACTCAAATGCATAATAGTTGCTACTCTGTCCATATCAGTTTTTGCAACTTTCCATGGTTCTGTGTCAGCTAAATATTTGTTGCCGATTCGTGCCAGATTCATGGCTTCTTTCTGTGCATCGCGGAAGCGGAAATTATTGAGCAACTTTTCCACATCGGCTTTCACATTGGCAAATTCCTCCAGAGTTTGTTTGTCGTAGTCGGTCAGTTCGCCCAATGCAGGCACTTTCCCATCGTAATATTTTTGTGTAAGCACCAAAGCGCGATTGATAAAATTACCATAAATAGCTACCAACTCGTTGTTGTTGCGTGCCTGAAAATCTTTCCATGTAAAATCGTTGTCCTTGGTTTCGGGCGCATTTGCGGTAAGCACATAACGCAAAACATCCTGTTTGCCGGGAAATTCTTCGAGATACTCGTGTAACCACACTGCCCAATTCCGCGAAGTAGAAATTTTATCGCCTTCGAGATTCAGAAATTCGTTGGCAGGTACATTATCAGGCAAAATATACGAACCTTCGGCTTTGAGCATGGCAGGAAAAACAATGCAATGGAATACAATATTGTCTTTCCCGATAAAATGGAGCAAACGTGTTTCCGGGTCTTTCCACCATTTTTCCCAACTATCGGGCAACAGTTCTTTGGTGTTCGAAATATAGCCAATCGGCGCATCGAACCACACGTACAATACTTTTCCTTCGGCGCCTTCAACCGGAACGGGAATTCCCCAGTCGAGGTCGCGACTTACCGCGCGCGGCTGCAAGCCCATATCGAGCCAACTTTTGCACTGTCCGTACACGTTAGGTTTCCATTCTTTGTGGTCTTCCAAAATCCACTGACGCAACCACGCTTCGTGTTTATCGAGCGGCAAATACCAGTGTTTAGTTTCCTTCATTACCGGCGCCGAACCGCTGATAGCCGACTTCGGATTTATCAAATCGGTAGGATTCAGCGAAGTTCCGCACGATTCGCACTGGTCGCCGTATGCATTTTCATTGCCACAATGCGGACATTTACCTGTAATATAACGGTCGGCAAGGAATTGTTGTGCGGTTTCGTCGTAATATTGTTCGCTGGTCTGAATCACAAAACCATCTTTTTTGTTGATGGTTTTGAAAATTTCAGAAGCCAGTGCTTTGTGTGTTACCGAAGTGGTACGCGAATAAATATCGAACGAAACACCAAAGTCTTCGAACGATTTTTTGATAATTCCGTGATAACGATCCACAATATCCTGTGGCGTAACACCTTCTTTTTTTGCTTTGATGGTAATAGGCACGCCATGTTCATCGGAACCGCCAATAAATAAAACTTCTTCTCCTTTCAATCGAAGGTAGCGAACATAAATATCAGCTGGTACATACACTCCTGCTAAATGACCAATATGAACGGGTCCGTTGGCATACGGAAGCGCCGAAGTTACTGTTGTGCGTTTGTAGTTATTCATTATTTCGTGTTTCGTGTTTCGTGTTTGGGTGCCGGAAGTTCTGACTCACGGAAAAAAGTTCAAAGTTTGAGGTTTGAGAGTTTTATGTTATGTGCATTCTCTTCTATCAACTTTGTTTAAAAGCGTTCTTTCAAAAAGTTTGCAAAGATACGGAAAATGAATTATTTTAAAAAAAGCAAAGCCCTTTCGACTTTGCTTTAAATTGAAATTTTATCTTTAATTCTTATTTTTGGATAATCAGTTTACAAAAACTCGTCGTATCATTTGAGGTTACACCTATGAAATAAATGCCGTTGGGTAAATTTTCTATTGAAAGAGTTGTTTCAAAAGGCGCTAAATGTTTCCTGAACAGGATGCTTCCTGAAGTTGAAATTATGTTTACGCGTCTGTTAAAATCGCACTTTTCAAAAGAAATAATCCCGTTTGTCGGATTTGGATAGAACTTGAATTGGTGTCCCGCTTCATTTTGGTCTAAACCTGTGGGAAAAGGTGTGAACTTCATTGTTGCCATATCCCAAAAATAATCCTGATTACGCGAACATCCAACCACATAAATATTATTTGCATTGTCAATGGCAAAGTTTACCGGATCTTCTACATTTGATGGTGAACCGTTCGAATATTTCTTCCACTGAAGTTCTCCGGCCGATGAATATTTTAAAAGCACCATCAC
>CAYQWD010000401.1:0-3140 GCA_964420955.1 uncultured Paludibacter sp.
ATTTTTTTAATTTTTTATAATCGTAAATGGGCTTTTTAAGGCTCGACTAATTAATTTGTTAAGTAAATAATTGCGAATGATTTATCAACAGAATATCAAAAAAACCTGACAGAGCATATCTCCGTCAGGTTTTTTAATATTTACTTTATCAGAAAACACAAAGAAATAACTCAATTTTCCTGTTTTCCTGTTTTTTAAATTCCCAAATTTCCGACTTTCTTAAAATCCCCGAATCGCCTCAATTCCAGGAAGCACTTTGCCTTCCATATATTCGAGCATGGCTCCACCGCCGGTTGAAACGTAGCTGACTTTATCAGCCAATTTGTTTTTATTGATTGCTGCCACAGAGTCGCCGCCGCCAATCAGCGAGAAAGCGCCGTTGGCTGTTGCTTTAGCCACGGCATGAGCTACTGCTGTAGTACCTTTTGAAAATTTATCGAATTCGAAAACGCCCATCGGTCCATTCCAGAGCACAGTTTTTGAGTTAGCAATAACTTCACTGAAAGTTTTGATGGTTTCATCGGCAATGTCTAATCCCATCCAGCCTTCGGGCGTTTCACCGGTTTTCGAAACACAAATTTCTGCATCGGCAGCAAATTTATCGGCATTAACGGCATCAACCGGAATATAAACATTCACACCCTTTGCTTTGGCTTTTTCCAGAATTTCGAGCGCCAAATCCAGTTTATCGGCTTCACAAAGTGAATTTCCAATATTTCCGCCCTGTGCCTTAATAAATGTGTAAGTCATACCGCCACCGATAATCAGATTTTGCACACGGTTGAGCAGATTTTCGATAATCAGAATTTTGTCGGAAACTTTTGCGCCGCCCATAATGGCAGTAAAAGGAGCTTTTGCATCTTTCAACACTGTATCCATAGCTTTAAGTTCACTGTTAATCAGGAAACCGAACATTTTATTTTCTTCGCTGAAAAATTGTGCAATAACAGCCGTTGAACCGTGTGCACGGTGAGCAGTACCAAAAGCATCGTTCACATATACATCGGCATAAGATGCAAGTTTCTGAGCGAAATTTTTCTGTTTTGCTTTGAGCTCTTTTTTTGCTTCTTTCTTTTCTTCTTCGGTATCAAATTCGGCGCGTGGCTTACCTTCTTCTTCTTCGTAGAAACGCAGATTTTCAAGCAGCAAAATTTCTCCGGGTTTCAAAGCGGCAGCCTGAGCATCAGCATTGGCACAATCTTCGGCAAACAGAATTTTCTGTCCAACCCGTTCTTCGACAGCCGAAATAATTTGTTTTAGTGTGTATTTCGGATCTGGATTCTGTTTAGGGCGTCCCATGTGCGACATAAGAATTACCGAACCTCCATCAGAAAGAATCTTTTTAATGGTTGGCATCGCACCGCCAATACGTGTATCATCGCTCACAGCACCGGTTTCTTTGTTGAGTGGCACATTGAAGTCAACACGTACAATGGCTTTTTTGCCTGCGAAATTAAAATTTTCAATTGTTTGCATAATTTTAAATTTTTTTTGATAATTGTTAATCTATTGGAGTTTTTTTTGAATCTTAATTATGTATTTGCGAATTATTGTTATGAAAAATTTATACTTAAAAAAATTTACTTGGAAGCTTAATGTGAACTTACCGAATAATAGATATGAAAATTCAGCCCGAGGTATTTGATAAATAGGAAAAAGTGCAACCAAACCTTCGAGTAAAGCATTAATTGGAATTGCAATAACAAGAAGTGTAGTCATTCATGAAATAACTTCAGACAGGTGTACAGCTTTAACGGCTTCAGACTTTTCACTTCGATACCGGTTTTTTAAAGTGTTTGTAACAAACTTCCCATCTTCTGAAAGAACATTGTGAGCTGAAAGTGCATATTGTTTTAAAAAAAAGATTTCAAAACTGTCGAAAAAATCGGCAGGTTTTTCCATAACAGACATATCGGAAGTGCTGCCCATTATAATACTTACACTTGCTTTTTCGCTGAAAAAAATATTATTTGAATTCATTGTTGACTCATAAAAAATCGGAATTTAGTTTAATTTCGACAAGAAATCTTATCAAAATTACTGGTTCAGGCATTGCATTTCATTTCAACATAGCAAATCCTAATGGTCGAGATTGTTTTAGAGCTCAAACTTATCCATTTTTTCTGAACCAATCTTTATCCTGATTTTCCAGAAAACGCATCAATAGAAGATGGTTAAACAGTTGATTTCTGAAAATTTACAAAATTTGAATACTACCAACTTTGCTTTAATTGTTTTTGCACTACTTTCAGAAACAAATTAACAATCAAAGTACAGTATTTTTGTTTTACAATAGCATTTTAATTGTCGCCAAGAAAATATTTCAGCGGAAAATTCTGTTTAAGCTGTCCTGAAATGTAACTTTATTTGCAGCGCAGTTTGTAAATTGCGGCAATTAAATCAGCCCGCATTCAAATGATACGTGGCTGTAAACTTCTTTACGCAGTAATTGAATTGTATTTCCGACTGTTTTATGAAAATATTTTTTTTGTAAATTAAAGAAATCAGCCGTCCGAAAACCGATTGACCGATAAAATATTTATTTTTATTCTTTGCAGTTTTAAATTGTGCTAAATACAAAACTACAAAAAAGTGCATGCAATGATAATCCGTTCTTATATGTGAACTTTTACTTATTAGAAAAATTTTTATCGGACAATAATGTAAATAAATAGAAAAAGTTACTACCCAATAAGCGCTTCATATTCTGATTCGGACAGCATATTATCAATTTGAGTTACATTAGAAAGTGCTATTTTGATTAACCATCCATCGCCATAAGGATCATTGTTAACAAGCTCAGGTGTATCTGTCAGAGCAGGATTCAACTCTAAAATTTCGCCATCGACAGGCATAAAAAGTTCAGACACGGTTTTTACAGCTTCTATGGTACCGAAAACTTCGCCTGTTGCCAAACTTTCACCTACGGTTTCAACTTCAACATATATAATCTCACCCAATTCGCTCTGAGCATAATCTGTTATTCCAATATAAGCCACGTTGCCTTCTGTGCGAATCCATTCATGTTCTTTTGTGTACTTTAAACCAACCGGTATGTTCATGATTTTATTATTTTTTTGAGGTAAATTATTTAGTCGAGCCTTAAAAAGCCCATTTACGATTATAAAAAATTAAAAAAA
>CAYQWD010000402.1:0-3135 GCA_964420955.1 uncultured Paludibacter sp.
GAGGCTTTTTGAAAAATGATATAAACTAATTTAGAGCAACTACTTATTTAAAAATTTTTGAAGAAATAATATTAATCTATTAACTCACTTTGTATCGTTGACCGTTAGTTGTGTTCTATGTGGATAAAAATTAATCCATATAAACTCTATTATAAAACGAATTAAAAAAGCGAACCTGTTTTCACAGATTCGCTTCAAAAAAATTAATTATAGGTTGGCAATGTTGAAAATTCTTTCGAATACCTTAAATGCTGGTCGACGTAATTTTCGCTGTAAGAAATTTTTATATCGATTATTTTGCCTTTCTTATCGGTTACAGCCTTATAAACCGGATTAACAAATCCTCGATAAGGTGCTAAATTCAGTTTTTTGTATCGATCCAGCACTTCAGTGTGGATGGGTTGATTTACTTTTACAGCATAGGTTTCAATCAGATTTTTGGCAGCTTCATAATCGCCGGTCGATTTAATACGTTGAATTTCTTTGAGTAGTTCACCGAATAAATTTCTGAGTTTTTCGTAATCGTTAACAACAACATAGGTTTTCCCATCTCTTTTGCGAAGTTCCACTACATTATCAGGATTACCTTTTTCAAACACCCATGAAGCAATTAACTGGCGATTTCGCATGTGTGCCTGTTCTATGTTTTTTTCGGGCTGAATGCGTGTGAGTTGTGTCATAAGTCCATTCATTAGATATCGATAATATGCAGCTTTATAAGCATCTTTATCGGATAAAAGTCCAAGTTCAATCATTTTATTATCAGCCATATAATACAATCCAAATAAATCGGCACGGGTTTCTTCAATAGGCGACCCATAAGCTTTCAATGCATCGGGATCAACTCCAGGCAGTAATTTTCCGGAACCGTGTCCCAAACATTCGTGCATGTCAGTATGAAGATTATCAGTAATATAACCCCATTTTTTTGCTCTTTCACGTTCGGTATCGCTCCACATAAATTCTTCGATAAAACCGCTTCCCAGCGAAGCCTGATCATAAGCTTCGGTGATATTATCAATTGTAACCGATTTTGAACCGTATTCAGCCCTAATCCAGTTTGCATTTGGCAGATTGATACCAATTGGAGTAGAGGGATAGCAATCGCCCGCCAAAATGGCTGCTGTAATTACTTTTGCTGAAACGCCGGTAACATTTTCCTTTTTAAACTGTGGGTCGATGGGTGAATTGGTTTCGAACCATTGTGCATTTGAGCTTATAATCTCGGTACGTTTGGTGGCTTCTTCATTTTTAAAATTTACTATCGATTCCCAGCTTGCTTTCATACCAAGAGGGTCGCCGTACGTTTCTGTAAAACCATTTACAAAATCGATGCGAGAATCCAAATCCTGCACCCATTTCACGGCATATTCGTCGAATTTTTTCAAATCGCCGGTTTTGTAATAATCAATTAGTGTGTTGATTACATCTTTTTGTTTGTCATTTTCGGCAACTTCGGCTGCTTTTTCGAGCCAGTAAACTATTTTTTCAATTGCAGCAGAATACATTCCACCGATTTTCCATACTTTTTCGGCAATTTTTCCATTTTCCTTCACAAGTTTACTGTTTAATCCATAAGAAATTGGTCTTAATTCTGCAGGATTTTTCATTGCTCCGTAAAATGCTTCAACTTCTGCCTGAGTAATTCCTTCACCATAATAGTTTATAGCTGATGTTTTTATCAAATCGGCTCCTTCGGCTTGATTAGAGCGCTTGGGCATTACAGTTGGATCGAAAATTACAGGAGTTAACTTATCAATTAAATTTTCTACAGTTTCATTCGATTGTAAAACTCCTTTCAGTTTTTCAGAATCTATTGATTTTATTGCTTCAGCAAAAAATTCTTTAGAAAATTCTGGTGTAAATTTATCTTCAGAATAATGATGATGAATACCATTGCCCATCCAAACCTGTTTCAGATAAATTGTAAAAGCTTGAAAATCTGTGCTATTTTTGTCGCCCTTATAATATTCGTATATTGCTTCCAACGTACGACGCACTAAAAGATTATAACGATTATTCTGGTCGAAGAGAATATCCCGACCCTCAAGAGCAGCCTGATTGAGGTAATAAATCAGTTCTTTTTGTTTGAGCGATAAGGTTTCAAACTCTGGAACGCGGTAACGAAGAATTTCAACATCGGCAAATCGTTCAACTTTATAATTGAAATCTTCAATTTTGAGTGTGGAAGTTTTTTGATTGTCACAAGCAATAAATAATATTGACATAAAAACTAATGTTATTTTTTTCATGAGTGAATAATAATTTTGTGTTTTAAAAAGTATTGGGATTAAAATATAGTGAGTTTTTTTAAACCACAAAGATATACATTTTTAATTAATTCGGATTTTTCAGAGGAGAATTTGCAGGTAGAGATATGGCTTATTGTTAAAATAGAAGTGTGTTAAACTTTTATTTTACAAGAATTTTTGTAGTAAATTTTAAATCATTACCTGAACTTAATGTAACAAAATAAATTCCATTTTCTGAAGGTGCAGTAAATGTTAAGGGCAGGATATGCGAGTTGATTTGTTCAGTAATCTGGCCCAATGAATTGAGTATTGTCAAATTATATAAACAGCCCGATTTAATTCCTGTGATACTAAGCGGACAATTTTTTTCAGCAGGGTTTGGATAAATATGAAAGGGTGTGATTTCATTTTTTTTTATTCCTGTAAAACCCGATTGAACAAGATTAATTTCGGTGGGTGTAAGTGCAATATCAAAAAGAAAAAAATCGTCAATTGTTCCTTTAAAATCCACATTGTTAGCAGCTTCTGAAGTATCCCACCATTGTGCACGACCGATATAATTCCGATTGTCTGCTCCAATGCCATTTAGTTGATACGGTTCATAAGCAATTGTAGAAGCTGATGCAGTTTCGACGCCGTTAAGATAAATTTTTGTAATTTTTGATTTTGCATCGTAAACCATGGCAACTTTAGCTTCCTGGTTCGCTGTAAGTGCGGTCGTAGAGTTTATTAAAGTAGTAGTTCCACCATTGTATTTGAAACCTGATGTAAAATTTGCAGCCCGTAAAAAGAAACTGTTACTGCTTGCCGAACCAAAATCAAAAATGCGTGGCTGTGCAGTAAGACTTGTAGGTTTTATTTTTGCCAGAAACGTATAACTTCG
>CAYQWD010000403.1:0-3123 GCA_964420955.1 uncultured Paludibacter sp.
AATAATTTCAGAAAAAAGTAAAAAGATTGCCTCAAATGATTTTAAAGATAAAATGAAAATTTTATATTATACAAAATTTCCACAAGGATTTGAAGCTGATACTATCACAACAGAAGATCCAGCAGTATTATTGTTTACATCAGGTTCCGAAGATAAACCTAAAGGTGTTTTTAACTATTAATCAAAAATCTATTCATTTTTATTTTTTATGGTACTTTTTTTACATGGAATTTAAAAAAAAAGGTATTATTATGGAAAAATATATTTCAATTGGCAAAGCTGCCTCTCTCCTTGGTGTTTCTCTTTCAACGATGTATCGTTGGTTAAAGTCTGGTAAAATAACTGCAAGTTTTCGCACTTTCGGAAATCATAGACGTTTTTTGTTTTCGGATATTTCAAAGATTTCTAAATCAAATGAAAACAATAATGATGATAAACCAGTCATTGCGTATGCAAGAGTATCTTCTCATAAACAAAAAAATGATTTGAAAAACCAAAAGCAATACTTGCATAATTATTGTGTTGATAAAAAATTTAAAAATTTTGAAATTATAAGTGATTTAGGTAGTGGTTTAAACTTTAATAAAAAAGGATTAAATAGACTCATTGATTTAATTTCAAATCAATCTATTTCAAAGTTAATACTTACCTATAAAGATCGACTTTTACGTTTTGGTAGTGAAATTATTTTTAAATTGTGTCACATGTATAATATACAAGTGATTATTATTAACAATTATAGCGAAAAATCTTCCGAACAAGAATTAAGTGAAGATTTATGCGAAATACTCACCGTCTTTTCTGCTCGTTTACATGGTCGTAGAAGTCATAAAAATATAGCGAAACAAATTAAACAGACTTCTATCATTCAAGAATAAAAAAATGAATTAAAATCAAGGTTTTTTATTAGTACCGTTCGACAAATATTTTTTAAGCTTTTATCTAATAATTAAACATATATTGTAATTTAAAAAGTTAAAAATATGTATATAAAATACATTATTTTGGTAAATATTAATCTTATATTTAATCACTAAAAATAGATTTTTGGATGATTTTTGATAAAAATACATGACTTATTTATTTGTCGAACGGTACTAGTTTTTTATTGACAAAACGCTTTAAAAATGCTATATTTAATGCTATAGTTAGAGGAATTTCATGTCGAAAGAGTATATCACTTATGCAACTTTATTGAATATTTCACAAGAAGATAAAACCTTCTTGCAAAAGTGTATGAATGAAATATTCTCCTATATGACAAAGCGTTATGCTAAACTTAAAAATGAAGGTAAATTATGTGTTTATAATGTAAATGAATGTGACGAATATCGTCGTGACCACACCTTTATAAATCATAAAAACGAAGTTCAATCTATTCTTGATGCACGTTATGCTCGTGCAATTGATATTCGACTTCAAGCAAAGTTTGAATCATTATTAGAGTGTAAAAAAGAAGAATTAGAACAAAAAAACATTAAGCTTGAAAATTATAAAAAAGAATTTACAAAAGCTCAAGCCAAGTATTTAAATTCAAAGACCAATAAACTTCCAACTCAAAAGAAAAACCTTGAATTAGTCAATTATTTTAATGATAAAATAAACCGTATCAAAAGCCGCTGCGAACTATTAAATACTCACATTGAAGATAAGGTATTTCCTAACGTTGTATTCGGCGGTAAACAATTATTTAAAAAACAATTTAAGGACGGTGTTAATTTACAGCATTGGAAAAAAGAATGGTCTATGAGAGCGACTGAATTCTTTTGCGGTGGAAGTTTAAGCGAAGAATTTGGTAATAAACAATTTCAAATGACCTTATCTAAAGTTGTTGGTAAAAAAGTATTTTTCAATATGAAAATTAAAGTTCCTTATCGTTTAAGATCCGAATATGGTGATGTGTATACCATCGAAAATATCCATTTTCCACGAGGACAAGAGTTATTATTTAATAATTTTCAAGCGTATGAGTCTTATTTAAAAGACGCAAAGGAACATAAAAAATTAATTGCAAAAAATAAAAAAGATAAAAATAAGCAAGATAAAGATAAACAAAAAGATAATTATAGTGAAAAAAATACACCACAAGTTAATTTTGAAGAAAATAAAATTCAAGAAAAAGACAATAACATTGACAATACGGTTGTTGAAACAAATAACGAGCATGAAAATAAAGATGAAAAGAATAAGAATGAAAATTAAGTATTAGAACCAAAAGCAAACAGTTATGGTTGCAAAGGTCTTTCATTTTTATTTAAACGTAAATCAAACGGTGAGTATTACCTTCACGTTTCTATCAATAAAGATACTGTTCCTATTACGACAAATGATAAACATGGTGTTTTAGCGATTGATATTAACGAAGATAATATATCTATGGCCGAAATTAATCACATTGGTAAATTATTACATTCTAAAGTATTTAGATTCAACTTTGGTAAGCACAACAATTCGATCCATCGAGAGCAGTTGATTAATAAAGCGTTAAATGAGATCGTTGCTTATGCGAAATTAAAAAACAAACATATTGTGATGGAAAATTTAGACTTTTTTGAGAAAAAGTCCGAACAAATTAAAGGATTAGATAAAGATTATAATAGAATGTTACATTCATTGCCGTATGCAAAGATAGGTGAGAGATTAAGGATTAACTGTTATGATAACGGTGTTTTCCTTGATCAAGTATCGCCAATGTATAGCTCTATGCTTGGAAAAACCTTATATACGAAAAAGTATGGTATCAGTACGCATGAAGCTGCTGCATACGTATTAGCAAGACGTTATTATGGCATAGAGGAATACTATGCTGTCCCGCAAATCGATTTTACATACAAAGATAGTTCTTGTAGCCTAATGATACCTGTGGATATCATGAACGCTCAATCAACCCTTACGACATACCAATTCTATAAAAAGTTGTATTCTTGGTTGTCAAAAGAGTTTAAAGCACCTTCTCGATTTTATAAACAGAGACAACCTTTAACCTCTTCGGTAGTGCAGCCTGCCTTAACCTCAACATAGATAAAGAGGTTTAAAATAAAAAATGAATAGATTTTCTATGAATTTTTTATGCTGCTACAAGTGTTACTTGGATTTGCACAAATGGATTATCAATTAAGAATT
>CAYQWD010000404.1:0-3113 GCA_964420955.1 uncultured Paludibacter sp.
AATGAGCAAAGGCAAATCCCGGTAAGATTGAATCCAGTTTTTATAGGTATTCCAGATTATGGTTTCCGAAGTAGGACGAATTACCAGTTCCTCTTCAAGTTTGGCTTCGGGATCAACTATCAAGCCTTTGCCATTCGGATCGTTTTTAAGGCGGTGATGCGTAACTACGGCGCATTCCTTAGCAAACCCTTCAACATGTTCAGCTTCTTTGCTTAAAAAAGATTTTGGTATGAACAGGGGGAAATATGCATTTACATGTCCGGTTTCTTTGAACATTCGGTCGAGTTCAGCCTGCATTTTTTCCCAAATCGCATATCCGTATGGTTTTATTACCATACAGCCGCGCACTGCAGAATTTTCTGCTAAATCGGCTTTTAATACCAAATCGTTATACCATTGTGAGTAGTTTTCACTACGCGAAGTCAGTTCCTTTGCCATTATTTTGATTTACAATTTTCAAATTAACAATTTACATTTTTAAGAGTGCAAAGATAGTTATTTTCTGTGAATCATTTTTTATGGTTAGTTGCATTTCTCAAATTCTTTAAAAATACAAAACGACCGCAATATTGTGGTCGTTTTGTGTTATTTTTCAGATTTGAAATGTTATTAAAACATTATTTTTTAACCGTTTTCACAATCCATTTATAAATAATATTCAGAACTTTGGGTGATAGAGTTTGTTCGATTCTTGCATATTCATTGGGCGAACCTGTGGTGCATTCCTGAAACAGATGGTTAACTCCAGGAATTACCATTATCTCTCCATTTTTGTTATTGGCTTTTCTGAAAGCTTCGCGCATCGGCGTTTCGTTCAATTGAGGTGATACCTGTAAATCTTTTTCGCCAAACAATGCGAGTACCGGAATTTTTAATGAACTTAAAGCATCAGATGGATTATATCGAATAAAGTTCAGCATCCAGGGAGAAATAAGCTGATTTATCTGCATTTCGATAATACTTTCTTTTGTGCTGCCTTCTGGAATTATCATGCCTGGAATTTCATCGATTTTTGAAAGAAGATAATCAGTGATTTGTTTTTTAAGTTTTACTGTATCTTGTTCAGTTTTCATCATTCGGAAAACATATTCGTTCAACTCCTTTGTAATTCTGATATCTTCATCTTTCATTCCGTTTACATGTCCGATCAGTTCCTGTTGATCCAGACTTATTTCGCCACCAGTTACTGCCGGTCCGGCAAGCAACACTATAAATTGAACCGATTTATCATTGTTTGCAACTATCGGAGCAATTATTCCACCTTCGCTGTGTCCGATAAGTCCGATTTTCTTCTGATTGATTTCTTTTCTGCTACTGAGATATTTCAGTGCAGCCTTCACATCGTTAGCAAAATCGAAACTTGTTGCTTTTTGAAAGTTACCTTCGGATTTAAGAGTTCCTCTATCGTCGAAACGGAGAACTGCAATGCCATTACGAGTCAAAAAATCTGCCAAAACCAGAAAAGGTTTATGTCCGAGCAATTCTTCGTTGCGGTCTTGTGGTCCGCTTCCTGAAATGAGTACTACTGCCGGAAATTTTCCTATCTTTGCAGGCATGGTTAAAGTTCCGGCTAGCGTGATTTTATCCTGTTCATTACGGAATGAAATATCTTCCGATTTATAAGGAAATGGTGGGAGAGGCTCCTGTGGTCGTTTTGGTTTTTCAATTTCTGACACTTTTCTGTAAAGCGTCATTGAGAAGTTTTGTCCCATTTGATTGAAATTTCCTGTAATGGAATCTGCATAAACCGCTGAAGAAGTGTAAGTAATTTTAGCAGCATCGATTTTAAGTTTTAAAGTATTGTTTTCGAATACAGCAGACGACACTGGAATGCCTTTAGCGCCCTGATCAGGACTGTCCATTGTTGCCGAATACGATTGTCCCGATTTTGTGATATCGAAAACAAGTCTGAGTTTCATTCCCTGTACGTTCAAAACTCCATACCATGAGCCTGAAATATCCTGAGCAAATATGCATGTTGAAAAAATAACAACGGAAATAAACAATAAAATTCGTTTCATATTTATTTGAATATTAGGTAAATTAATAATTTTGAAATCATTTCGGCGAATATAATTCCAATTATAAAAGCCGCAGTAAGTTTATTTCCGCTTGCACCGGTTGTAGTTTTAAATGCACGAAATTTTAATACTATAACCCAAATCAGTATTGGCAGTGAAATAATCATCATTAGTATAAATCCAGTATTTTGGAAAATAATCAATGGATTTGAAAGTATTTCATTCAAATCCGGAGCTTCTGCCATAAATCCTGCTAAAGCAATAAAAATGAGAGGAAAACGTGCAAGCGTCAGCGTTCCAAGCATATCGGCAAATCGAAATCCTTTGGCAATGGTTAATCCTGCAAAATACATAACAGTTACAAGGCTTACGATATTTATCAGCAAAAAAATCAGAGATTTTCCAATTGATAAATCATTACTGAGATGCATGTCGAGTACACCATCGAAAGCAGTTTTAGAAAGGGCTGCAATTATTGAAGTTAATACTGCAATGAATAATCCGACAAAAAATGCTTCATATCCTGCGATTCGTCGGAACGGATTGAATAACCATTCTGAAATGTTATTTTTCATAAGATTTAAGTTTTGAAATTATTTCATTTAACATGTTTCGCACCGTTGGATAGCTGAGTTTGAGTTCCGAAGCCATATCTTTCAGGCTTCCACTGTTCATTACAAAACGCAGCACAAATTGCTGATCGGCATCGGGCAGCAGCGCCAGGTATGGCAATTCATAGTGCCCCATTACTTCTGTGTTACAAGTGTCGCACTTCAAACATTTTACTTTAAGTTGCGCATGACAACCGGGACAAATTACAGGTAACATAATTCGAAAATTTTAATTTTTATAAATAAATGTATTGTTATGAAATGAAAAATTGATTTAGAAATTAGAGTTTAGTTTAAAGTTGAAGCCCTATGATGAAATTTAATTCGAGGCAAAATTAATATTAAGTTTTCGAAAATCAAAATAATAACTTAATAATATTTAGTATAATATCAATATTATTTATTTAGATATCAATATTATTTATTTTGAATCACTGCTGACCGATAAAAATAGTTTGAATTAATTTATTTTTAGCTTGTT
>CAYQWD010000405.1:0-3108 GCA_964420955.1 uncultured Paludibacter sp.
TTTGAATAAAAATATGTCGCAAATGCCAGAGAAAATATCAAATCTTCAACATCCAGCTATCAATGTTGGTATTTTTCAGGACAATCTTGAAAGTATTAACTGGCATTATCACGATTATTATGAAATAAGTTTTATAACTGAAGGTACAGGCAAGCGTTTTATTGCCGACTCGATGGACGAATTTTATCCGGGCGATTTGGTGTTTCTATCTCCAAATATACCTCACACTTGGGTTGTTGATAAAGAACAGATATCTACCAACGCCCGAAAACTTGAAATGGTTTACTTGCAATTTACCGGAGCTATTTTGGGTAAGGAAATGCTTGCAATGAGTGAATTTAGCAATGCTTCAAAAGCTTTGGCTTATTCTGAAAGGGGAATTCGTATTACCGGCGAAACGCTTAACGAGGCAAGCAATATTCTACTTCAAATGCCTTATTCGAATAGCTTTAACCGATATATTTTATTCCTTGAATTGTTGGATTTGATTGGAAAAAGTTCTGAAATTATTCCCTTAGCAAGTAAAGATTACATAAACAAACGGTTTAATACTGACAATAAACGCGTACAAACGATTCATGAATATTTTATGAAACATTATCGCGAAGAGATAGATTTGGCTCAATTGGCTTCACTTGTAAATTTGGCGGAAGGTTCGCTTTGCAGGTTTTTCAAATCACGGGTGGGCTTAACCCTTTTCGAGTATTTGAATAGAATTAAAGTTGACCTTGCATGCAAACTGCTTATGAATAAAGAAATTTGCATAACCGAAGTTGCATTCGACAGTGGTTTCAATAATTTGAGCCATTTCAACAAGCAGTTTAAATCTATTACTGGCATTACTCCAAAAACCTATCGTACGAAATTCAGCGGTTTGGCATAGTAAAATTCTCATGTATCACCATCAACACCAACAGATATTTCTCAATTTATACAAAAATGACAAGAAAATCTGAATTATTTTTCTATATTTTTATTGTAAAATTTTTTTTTGGAATATTCATACAGATATTCCTGTTCGGTTTGTCCGGGAGTTGGAATAAATTCTGCTTTTTGAATACAGTTAAGAGCATACAAATCCATAATTGTGGAATATCCGGAACGGGAAATAATTTTTTTTGAAGCCAGAAGATAACCTGCAAGTTCATTGTCGGGTAAATGATGAACTACAGTAAAATTGTTTTTTGTAACTTTTTTTGAATTAACGTGAGGTAATCCACACACAACCAGCGTTTTATGTTCTGTATTTATATATTTGTTCATAATTTGCTTCTCAAAAATTGTTCTTAGTGGTTCAGGTCCTGAAATGAGCGCCACTATATCAAAACTGTTTTCAGGTCTTTCAAATTTTAAATCGGAAAAACGAGATAAAGGCCCGATAAAACGTGCATTGTGCGGTAATGGATATTTGTGCGACAAGTCGCCCGACAAATTATGGCTATCTTCAAAGTCAGGAATCAGACATTCTTTATATTTTAGAATAATAAACCGGTGCAGCCTCCAAATTGGTTTTTCGATCCATTTCATCCATTTTGGCATTTTAACCATTAGCTGATGCGTGATATAAATACTTTCGGTTTTTTTTGTCCATAAACCGAAGCGGTTATCTGAAATCACAAGGTCGAATTGTTCGGATTTCAATAGTTTTTTCAACCAAAAATGTTCCCTGATAATACCATAAACAATTGCTGGTAAATTTTTGAGCATTGCCAAAACCTGTGTTTTTCCTCTTGAATAACGAATTTTGTACGATGAAAATTGTATGGTTTTTAAAGCCGGAAATTCTGAAGTAAGAAAAGCAAGCGCAGCGCCATCGGCAGCAATTGTTACGTCATTATTATTGATTAAAAACTGACGTATTAGTGGTGTGCATCGGGTAGCATGACCCAAACCCCAGTTTAAAGGACAAACAAGCACTTTAAGTCCATCCGCATTTTTTAAAGGCAAATAATTTTGACCCGATATATTTCTGTCCTTTTTTTGCATTTTTTAAAGCAATAACTTCACATTAAAAGATTTAAAATGTAATTCCGATCATGAAGCTTTGGGACGGGGGAGTAAACTTTAAATTGTATATTTCAAAATCCTTTTATCCTGCCACCGAAACGCTCATGCCAAGGTTTTTAACTTTTTTGGCAATTTTGTTCAGTTCTTCCATTCTTATTTTTTTGAGTCCTTTAATAGGCGCTTCACGGTCAAGTGTGTATATCATCACTTGTTGAGGTTTAATCTCTATCAGTGCATCGAGCCAGGCTTTTATCTCCTCATCAGTTGTATTATCAATTAAGTTATTACCCGATTTTCCTCGAAGAAACATGGTTTGAATAATCAGTTTTCCATTAAATTTTTTAAGTTTGTCAATCAACCATTGTGCATTTATTGCTTTTCCTACGGGTTGGTCGAGCTGGTGAATTGTAGCATTAATTGCCGAATCGAATTTCAGAATATTATAATCAACTTTAAGTAACGCATTGAATATTTTTGGTTTGTGAATTTTTGTGGAATTTGACAGTACACTCACTTTTGCATTTGGGCAAATTTTATCTCGCAGTTCAATTGTGTCGTCAATAATATCATCAAATTGCGGATGTAGGGTTGGTTCGCCATTACCTGCAAAGGTTATCACATCAGGAGTAGTGTTTTCTGAGCACATTTGAGTTAGTTTCGTTTCAAGTATATGTCGAACTTCAGAACGGGTCGGGAAGGGAAATTCCTTCATTGAAGTGTTGAAACCACATTCACAGTAAATGCAATCGAACGAGCAAATTTTTGCATCGATGGGCAATAAATTAATGCCCAGCGATAAACCCAAGCGCCTGCTGTGCACCGGACCGAAAATTACCTGATTGAAAAGAAAAGACATTGTTTTATTTCGTGTTTCATGTTCAGTGTTTCACGTTTCGTGTTTCACGTTTCGTATTTCTTTAATTATCTAATTGTTTACTATTTCAGTTCTTCAGTTACCTATTTACCATTTGGCAAATTAATACATTTGCACATTAGTTCGATGTCTCATCTACTGTTTTCTTCCTGTAAAAATAAGTTTTATTTTCTTCTTTTACATCGAAAGTAAGAATTTCCTGTCCTTTTCGATTTTCGAAAAAGCAC
>CAYQWD010000406.1:0-3104 GCA_964420955.1 uncultured Paludibacter sp.
GCGAGATTAAAATCCGTTTAATCAGCGTTCTATGTTCTTCAAAATCAAATATATATAAATTTTTGTCATGTACTTGGAAATAATGAAATAAACACATCCTGAATACATTTGTTTTCAGGATGTGTTTTTTTAGATAAAAATTTCATGAAGTAGCAGGTAAAAAAGTATGTTTAGTGATGAATAAAAAAAATGATCTAAAATTAAAGCAATAAATAATTGCGGTTAATAACGTATCCGTAGTTCCGCTTTGATAGGTCAGACGGGTAGAAATTTTACTTGAGTTCCCAAAAAATTAATTGTTGAAACAATCGGGACGATGATAGCGATATTTTTCTTTTTGCCTGTTAATTTCCGATTTCAAATCGCAGCCTTTACAACCTTCGCAAGGCGATTTATCCTTTTTACGAATACTCCGGCTTACCGAAAAAACAGTGTAACTCAGAGCTAAAAAAAGTATTATGTAAACCAGGATTGTTTGTATCATATACTATTCGGCAATAATAAAAATTCTATAAAAGACTTCCTATTTGGTAAGTAATGAATGCAGCCAACCATGCAAGCGCCGTAGTGTAAACCATTGTAAAAACAGCCCAGCCGGTACTTGCTTCTTTACGTATGGCTGCTATGACAGCAACACACGGAAAATAAATCAATACAAAAAGCATAAATGCAAAAGCAACCAACGGAGTGAACACTTTTTTACCTGCAAGCTTACCTGTGTTATGTTTTTGTTCTGTAAGAGTGTTTTTCAACGTCTGAACATCATCGGCATCAACATGGTATAAAACCGCCATTGTACTAACTACAATTTCTTTGGCTGCCAAACCGGTAATAATACTTACTCCCATTTTCCAGTCAAAACCCAACGGGCTTATTACAGGTTCGATTGCATGCCCCAGTCTTCCTATATAGGATTTCTCCTGTCTTTCCGATTCTTTTTGCAATTCGACCGTATGAATTAATTTCGCTTTGTTTTCGGCAGTTAAATTAACCATAGCATGAATTTCGGCTATTTCAGTATCGTAATTTTTTGAATACTCAATATTTTGAGGAAAATAACCCAAAGCCCAAATTATTACAGATGCCACAAGAATTACAGATCCCATTTTTTTCAAATACTGCTGTCCCTTGTACCACATGTGCAAGGTTGTATTTTTCAGTGTTGGAATACGATAAGGTGGCAACTCCATTACAAACGGAACTTCCTTTCCCTGAAAAGCAATTCGTTTCATTAATAATGCTGTAATTACCGCTATAATTATGCCGATAACATAAATAAGAAAAAGATAAAATCCCTGGTTTTCGGGAAATATTGCTGAAATAATAAGAACGTAAACAGGAAGACGAGCGCTGCAAGACATGAACGGTGTAATTAACATTGTAAGAATTCGATCCTTAGGATTTTCAAGCGTTCGGGTAGCCATAATTGCAGGCACATTACATCCAAAGCCCATAACCAGCGGAATAAACGATTTTCCATGTAAACCTATTTTGTGCATTAATTTATCCATAATAAACGAAGCCCGAGCCATGTAACCCGTATCTTCCATAAGCGAGATAAAGAAAAACAAGATGAGGATATTTGGCAAAAACACGATAACTCCACCTACTCCGCCAATAACTCCGTTTATCAATAAATCAGTAAGCGAACCTTCGGGCAAAATACCAGCCAACCAATTGCCCAGCCATCCCACTCCTGCATCGATCCATTCCATCGGATAACTTCCAATAGTAAATGTAGCCTGAAACATAAACCACAGAAAGAATATAAAAATGGGAAAACCCCATACACGATGTGTGAGTATATTATCGAACTGCTGCTTTTCCTTTCGCTTGTCAGTTTTTTTGATTTTCAGCGTTTCCTTGAGTGCGCCATCAATAAAACCGTATTTTGCATCAGTAATTACGGTTTCTGAACTTTCACCATATTCTTTCTCGAGATATTTAACCGAAGTAGCAACAACCGACATAATATTTTGAAAATTATCGAAATTACTAAGCCAGTCAGACATATTCCGGTCTTTTTCGAGTAGCTTTACAGCAATAAACCGCGAAGAAAGTTTCACTCTGATAGCAGGATTTTTCCATATTTCATGCTGAATATCATTGATTGCTTTCTCAATAACTTTTCCGTAATTAATGTGAATATGTCGTACTACTGGGTCTCGATCTTCAAAAACATCAACAAGTTTTTGGAACAAGTCATCCAGTCCTTTACCCCGTGAAGCCACGGTTGGAATTATGGGTACACCAATCATTTTGCCCAGCGCCTGAAAATCGAAATCGATACCTTTATTTTCCAACTCATCGAACATATTGAGCGCAATAACCACTTTAATATTCATGTCGATAAGTTGTGTTGTAAGAAATAGATTCCGTTCCAGATTTGAAGCATCGATAACATTAACTACAATATCGGGGTGTTTTTCGGTAATGTGCATACGCACGAAAAGTTCCTCAGGCGAATATTCGGTAAGAGAATAAGTACCCGGCAAATCAACTGTATGAAACTCGTAACCGTTTTTCTTAAAAACAGCTTCCTTAGCATCTACAGTTACGCCACTATAATTACCAACTCGTTCGTGCATGCCCGAAGCATGATTAAACAGCGTGGTTTTGCCGCAGTTTGGGTTGCCAACAAGGGCAATATCTATATGATTTTTCTTTTTCTTAACGGTAAGTTTCAGCCGATCTTCGTCAATTACACCTTTAAAATCGCCAAACGAAAGTTTTTCAGCCTTTTTCACAGGCACTACTTCAACCATAGCAGCTTCTGTACGTCGTAAAGTAATGTTATAACCCAGAATTTCATACTCCACCGGATCTTGCAGCGGAGCATTTTTTATAACACGTACACTTTTACCTTTCACAAAACCCATTTCTGTAATGCGTTTTCTGAATGCACCATGGCCAAGTATTTTCACAATTATGGCTTCCTTGCCCGTTGGAATATCGGATAGATAAGTATTTTTAAATTCGGAAATTTTATTGTTCATGGTGTTTTGTTACTGCAGTAAAATACTGGCGCTTTGCTTTTTTCAAATATTTATATGTTTATTTTAAAAAATTAAAACTGAAATCCGAAACGTAAAATACCAGCAAAA
>CAYQWD010000407.1:0-226 GCA_964420955.1 uncultured Paludibacter sp.
CATCGGCTTACGATCTTAATATGACAAACGGTATTGTTTATCTGACTTTCAAATTGAAAAATGCATTAATTGGCGAGTCCGAAATTTTAGTATGCAATGCTATTGCCAACGAGGATGTTTTGAACAATCCAATTTCATCACTTACAATTCAAACCAAAATAATCAGTAGTCTTAATAATTTGTTCAACAATCAATTATTTAAAACTTATGTAGCTAAAAATGAAAT
>CAYQWD010000407.1:251-3086 GCA_964420955.1 uncultured Paludibacter sp.
GATGTTTCAGGTAGAAGTATTTACAAAAACACTTTCCATTCAACAAAGAATATTCAAATTCCTTCTGCTGAATTGGGTAATTTGCAAAACGGAGTTTATCTTATTCAGGTAAATGCCGGTAGCAAAAACTTCTCTGAAAAATTAGTTATCAACCGAAATTAGAAACAGGATTTTTAAAATTGAATTTAATTAATTGAAGTTTCAACATTAAACAATCAGACCAATGAAAAAACTAAATAAATTCTACATTATATCCTGTTTTCTGATGATAACATTTGGCGGAATTTTTTCTGCTGATGCTTTAGCACAGGCTATCAGGTTTAGTGTACCAAATAAAACTGTGGTAGAAAAAGATACGTTTCAGGTTGCACTGAGCGTGGATTCGCTGTTAACAGGACGTAATGTTTATGCTTACAAATTCGGAATAACTTACAATTCGGGTTACAACGAATTTCTTGGAATTGACTCTGTAGGTTCACTTTTAAAAAATTGGGGTACACCAACAGTAAACAGCACAAATGCCGGTACCGTTATAATGGCAGGCGCCGGAACTTCGGCGTTGGTTGGTAAAGGCGCATTCATTTATATGCGTTTTCGCGCCATCAGAGCCGGTTGGACGTATATCGACTGGAATTCATCTCTTTCGATGCTCAATGAAGGAAATCCTGCGATTACGTTTCAAAATGGTTGGATAAATGCTACATCGATGCCATTCCCCGATATTTGGCCTGACAATGCCGAAATTTATGTAGGACAAACAGTACAAATGTATTCGGGTAGCGGAACAGCTCCCTATACTTATGGCAGTTTGAATAATGCTATCGCAACAGTAAATCCTACAACAGGATTGGTAACAGGCGTTTCTCCAGGAACAACCAAAATATCGGTTACCGATGCCAAAGCAAATGTAGCATATACCTCGGGCGTAATTGAAGTTCGAGGTGTTAAACTTAGCATACAACCCACAGGAGCTTTACCCGGAGATACTTTTTATCTGCCGATTAAAATTGAAATTGCCCCGGGAACACAAGTTTATTCCGGAAGTTTTGAGTTGACTTTCAACGGAAATCTTCAGGGGACAAAATCGTTGATAGAAGCTGTTAATTATCCAGTTTCTTTGCAAAGTAATGGCGAAGGCACTCTCGTTAAAATATCTTTTGCTTCATCAACTCCGCTTACAGGAAATGGTACACTTTGCAGGGTTGGAATAAAAGCAGTAAATACAGGCACACACACAGTAAATTTTCAGAATGTTTTATTGAATGAAAATCTAAAAGCATTCACTACTTCTGGAACCGTTGGTGTACAATGTCAGCCAACCACTAAAGTAACGGGCTTATTACCCGTAAACGGCGCTATAAATCAAAGTCCATCTTTGAATCTTTACTGGCAGCCGGCAGTAAATGTGCGATATTATAATCTTTTCCTCTGGGAAGATGGCGCTGCAATGCCTGCAAGTCCGTATCGGTCATATATTTATGGTACAAGCACATGGTTGTCTGATTTAATTCCGGGTAAAACGTATAAATGGAAAATTGCTTCCATTAACGATTGTTCTTCCTTGGAAAGTAATATTCAATCGTTTACAGTTCGTAATTTCCCCGATTTGGTGGTTACCGATGTACAAACTTCGAAAAATATCCTTTCAGGAAGTCAGTTTGATGTTACGTTTACAGTAAAAAATCAAGGTCAGGAAAGTACCGGAGCAACTCTTTGGCGCGATATGGTTTATATTTCGACTGATTCGTCGGCAAATGGAGGAAAAACACAGTTAATGACGAAGTATAACCTGAAACAATTAGCTGTAAATGAAACTTATACACAAACCTACACAATCGGAATGCCGGCGGAATACAGTGGAAAATATTATATTTTTGTCCGTGCTGATGTTTATAATGAATTAACCGAACTCAATGAAAATAACAATCAGAAAAGATTTGCCGATTCAATAACTGTTGTCCTCAAACCTTTCCCCGATATAAAAGTAAAGGATATCAGCGCAGTAGGCTCACAACTTGTGCCCGGCGACTCGCTTACGGTAAACTGGAAAGTTGAAAATATTGGAAATGCCGATGCTTATGGAGGCTGGACAGAAAGAATTACTCTTGTTCCCGATAACGGACAGCGAATTTTATTGAATCCATATCCGGTTAGTTATGCCGATTTACCTGTAGGACAAACAATCAATCGGAGCTACCGATTCAGAATTCCTGATGTACTTCGCTTTTCCGGCAATGCGAGAATTGAAGTTTCACTCCTTCCATCGGCTTCTTTAGTCGAATTTTCAGGAACTTCAGCCAACAACACAGCACTTTCTACAGGTTCGGTAACCGCCGTTAACAGTTTATTCCTGAGCGTTGCAACCAACTCGCTTTCCGAAGGTTCTACAGCCGAAGTTCGTTGCGTGGTTACCCGAAGCGGTGATTTCAGCGCCGATTTACCGGTTTCAATCACCAATCTCCCAACGGGTCAAATCAGTATTCCTGCTAATGTAACAATCAATGCCAATGCTTCATCAGCAATATTTAATCTTACGGCTATCGATAATAATGTGGTAGAAGGACCACGAAATGTAAAAATTAAAGTAACGGCAACGGCACATCGACCCGATTCTGCCAATCTTCAAATTCTCGACAATGAAGCTACTGTTCTCAGGGCAAAACTTAATAAAACAGTTGCACGCGAAGGCGATACAATAACACTCAGAGTTTCAAGGAATTTAGTTACGAATATGCCATTACAGGTAGTATTGTCAACAAACCGACCTACACAGTGGCAGTTTGTGAATGCAGCCACAATTCCTGCCAACGATTCTGTTGTAACCATTCCTGTGTA
>CAYQWD010000408.1:0-257 GCA_964420955.1 uncultured Paludibacter sp.
ATCAAACAAATAAAAGGAAGCAGCTCCCATTTTATTAATCAAAATAATATTATTCAAAATAAAAATTGAAGCATAATAATTGTTCCAATAACCCAATACCAAAACGTTATTTTCATTCATGGTGTGGTTTTCAAAAGCTTCGTAGTCCTGCACAGTACCTGCTGTATTATCATTGTAAGCGTTATCCGACATTAATTCGCCAAAAAACGATGGTAAACTTTCGGGTCCATAAAGGGAATAAAGCTTATTGTAACCTG
>CAYQWD010000408.1:298-3075 GCA_964420955.1 uncultured Paludibacter sp.
AAATTGGAGCACGATCCAAAAAACTATCTCCGCAACTTATGAGAGACAAGCTGAGAACAGCCAATAAATATTTTATTTTTTTCATACGATTATTTTTTAGTAATACATTTACATTTTCAAAATTCTGTGAAATCCATTTATTTTCAAAAAATGTATGTATCATGTTTTTATTAGAATTTAAAAATTATTGATAAATTATCAACTTATTACAAATTAATGGTGATACCTGCAGTTGCTACAAACGGATTAGGATATGCACCATAATCGAAACCTACCAATACGCCTGCCTGATATGTACTTCCTTCGGGATCGTAGTTTGAGTAATCGGAGAAAACATGTACATTTTCCATGTTTACATAGAGTTTCATACCGTTTACTTTAATTTTATTCGCCACATCATTTGGGAGATTATATCCCAAACGAATATTTTTTATTCTTACAAACGAGCCATCTTCCACCCAATACGAAGAACTTAAAGACTGAACTGTGTTTTGAGTTACCCTTGGTTTGTTGATTTTTCCGTTACCCGGGTCAGTATCCGATTTCCAGTAGTTGGTAACATATTTATAAGCATTCCGGTCGCCGTTAAATGATTTCAGGAAGCGTGAATGTTGATTCATAATTTCAGCGCCCTGAACTCCTGCTAACATTACTGAAAGTTCCACACCTTTGTAACCGAAAGTATTGGTCATACCCCACGAGAAATCAGGTTGATAATTTCCAATAATTGTCCGGTCGTTCGCATCAATTTTGTTGTCGCTGTTTACATCGCGTACTTTCGGATCGCCGGGTTCGCTACCTGCCCATACGGGATAAGCTTTGCTGTCTAATTCAGCCTGATTCATAATTACGCCATCGAAAATATATCCATAGTAGTTTCCAATTGGCTGTCCAACTTCTGTTTTAGAAAGAGCATCGTTTATATTAAGAATTATAGGAGCATTGTTAGGACCGAGTTTCAGCACTTTATTGCGGTTTGCCGAGATATTGAAATCGGTAGTCCATGTAAAAGCTCCGACAAAATTTTTCGAACTGAACGAAAATTCAACTCCTTTGTTTTCCAGTTCGCCAATGTTCGTAAGTGTCGATTGGAATCCTGTGAGAGCAGGAATTGGCACATTCAACAATAAATCGCGGGTTCTGGAGTAGTAAACATCCAAAGTGAAATTTAAACGCTGATCCAATACTGAACCATCCAAACCGAGATTGGTTTGTGCAGTTTTCTCCCATTTCAAACCTCTGTCGGGGAAGGTATTGGTATAGATTCCCTGAACCACGTTTGTTCCTGAAACATAAGAAGAATATCCCAGTAAACCTACTGACCCATAATTTGGTATTTGATTATTGCCGGTTTCTCCATAACTTAAACGAAGTTTCAGGTTGTCGAGCCATGTTAAATTATTCATAAATTCTTCTTCGCGCATTCTCCATGCCAGTGATGCTGATGGGAAATAACCCCAGCGATTGTTAGCACCAAATCTGGAGCAACCATCGGCTCTTATTGTAGCTGCTGCAAGATATTTATCTTTATAAGAATAGGTGGCGCGTGCAAGATAAGACAATAAAGACCATTCAGTAGCGGTAGTACTTCCTGAAGTTACTTTACCTGCATTAAGTGTTTTTACCATGTCGTTAGGGAACGATCCCGAAGTCATGTTGCTGTAATCAATGCGCTGTTCCTGAGCAGTATATCCAAGAAGTCCCGAAACTACATGGTCAGTATCAAAAGTTCTGTTGAAGTTGAGTGTGTTTTCCCAAACCCAGTTGAAGGATTGCATTGTAATTAAGTTACCGGTTGCATTTACCCAGCCTGAATAACCCCAGTTCTGACCTTCGTTCCAATACGAAGAATAATGTGAATCCTCCATATTGGTGCTCAATGCAGTTTTGAATGAAAGTCCTTTTAAAATATTCCATTCAGCAAAGGTATTGGCAGTTGTAACGTTTGTAATTTTCTTCTTTGTCATTTCGCGGGTAAGCGAATAAGGATGCCAAAGCTGGAAACCATATTTTACGAAAGTGTTCCAGATTGAATTCGGGTCTTTAAAACCAAGGCTTCCTGTTTCAACATAAAGCGGGAAAATCGGAGCGCTTTGTACACTAAGGCTGACAGCATCTGATTTACCTGCTGTACCGAATGAAGCATCATTTGTGCGCGTTAATCCGACATTTAAACCAACATTGAATTTGTCGCTGATTTTGTGTCTGACGTTTGAGCGGAGTGTAATACGGTCGTATTCATTCTGGTCAACAACTCCTTCTGAATTGAGATAACCACCCGAGAGCATGAATTGTGTTTTTTCATTTCCACCCGATGCTGATAACTGAACATTGTGAGAATGTGCGGTTCTGAACAATACATCCTGCCAGTCGGTTCCATTTCCAATGCGTTCCAGCCAGGCAGGATCGGAAAATTCAACGGGAATTTTTGTGTTATTTCCACGTACGGCATTCGGATTGCCTTTTAAAATTGTAGCCCATGTATTGTTACGTGCTGCGGTTTCGAAAGCCATCCATTCTTTTGCATCCATTACTTCTATGCGACGATTAACATTTGAAATACCGTATTCGTAACTTGCATCTACTTTTGTTTTACCGGCTTTCCCTTGTTTGGTAGAGATAATAACAACACCGTTTGCTCCACGCGAACCATAGATGGCAGCCGATGAAGCATCTTTCAGAACTTCGATAGATTCAATATCATTTGGGTTGATATTGTTCAGCGGATTGCGGTTGAAATCCATATTGCTTGAACTAGAACTACCATCGCCGGTTCT
>CAYQWD010000409.1:0-3045 GCA_964420955.1 uncultured Paludibacter sp.
TTGTGTCCCATCAATTTTGATAAACCCGCAATAGCTGAACCTTCCATTTCATAATTAGTTATCCGGTGTTTTCCAAAACGGAACGATTCAATTTTGTCGTTGATATGAACATCGGCAAGATTGATACGAAGAACACGACCCTGGGGTCCATAAAAGCCATTAGCCGAGATAGTTGATCCGCGAAGCATATCATTGCCGCCTATGCGTTCAATAAGTTCTGCATCGGCATCGACCACGTAAGGAGCAGCAAGTTGCTTATTCCATTCGAGGTGTTTGCACATGGCTGCTTCAAACTCCAAATCGCTTACTGAGTCACGACCTGCATAAAAATTAAGCATGCCATCGAATCCGATAGATTTTTCTGAAATTAGAAAACTGCCTAACGGAATATCGGGTTGCATACCACCCGAAGTGCCTATACGCACCACAGTAAGCTGTTTGAATTCAGGCTTCTCTGTGCGTGTATCTAAATCGATATTAGCAAGTGCATCCAGCTCGTTCATTACGATATCGATATTATCAGTTCCAATTCCTGTGGAAATAACTGTAATTCGTTTGCCCTTATATGTACCTGTAATGGTGTAAAATTCACGATTGGAAACAGAGAATTCATGCGTTTCAAAATATGATGCTACAAGTGCAACACGACCCGGATCGCCTACAAGTATAATTTTGTCGGCAATTTGCTCAGGTTTCAGGTGCAGGTGGAAAATGCTACCATCTCCGTTTATAATTAATTCCGATGGTGGAAAATGTTTCATGATTGATTGAAATAATGATGTTTGACAATTTTTCCCATTTTATTAGGGGATATGTGGCAAATCTACTTAAAAATTAAGTATTGTGCAAATGTTGATAAGTATGATATTTGAAAAATATGGTTGAGATATGCCTTAATCAGAATCAGGCACGAAGGTAACTTTGTAATTATAAACCTGCTTAACTGAAAATTTCTGGATTGTCAATAATTTCATCGACACATTTTTTTACGAACCAGAATTTATCATAATCGTTTCGTTTTTGCACGCCGTTCCAGAAAATAAGATCAATATCAATGGGTACAATGCCATTTTTGTTGGTAGCGGCAGAACGTCCAAATTCATTTTCGATAAGTTTAAATAGTTTTTCCGTTTCGCGGCATTTATCATCGGAAGTGAGTTTAATAGCCTGATTCAAAAAATCAGTAGTGTATTTCTTGCCAATGGGTTTGGTGGTAAGCACAGTGCTTTCATCAATTATTTCAAAAAAATCAGCAAGTCTGGCTTTGGTTTTTATCAGATTTTCTTCCTGATTTGTATTTGTACCGAGCATTACAATGGCAGTGTTCATATAAATTGGTATAAGGGTATCAAATCACTTCACAAAGATAGTTATATCAGAAAGATTTACAAAAAAAGCCGAAGAAAAATTCTTCGGCTTGAAAGTTTTTTTAAAATAAATTTTTAGCGATAATCTTTTAATTGTTCCTGCAATCGTTTACGGGCAAGAAAAATCCTGCTTTTTACTGTTCCAATGGGCAGATTCATCGTTTGTGCTATTTCTTCATATTTGAAGCCCTGTATGTGCATTGAAAAAGGAATGCGATATTCGTCGGAAAAAGAATCTATGCTGTTAGATATTTCACCAAGAGCATAAGAGCTTTCGGGGCTGTCGAAGCCCGAATTTTGGGGTAAATTCAGAAGATGCGAGTTGTCCGTCTTATCAATAACTGTTTGATTACGTACAATTTTACGGTAGTTGTTTATGAAGATGTTCTTCATAATTGTAAGCACCCAACCTTTAAAGTTGATATTGTCGGTAAATTTCTCCTGGTTATCCAGTACTTTGAGTGTAGTGTCTTGTAATAAGTCTTCTGCTTCTTCACGATTGAAAGTTAGTGATAAAGCAAAATTACGCATATTACCTTGCAACGCTACCAATTCATCAACGATGTGAAGATGTTTCATTTTTAATTGTGTTTTATGTGTGAATAATTGACAAGCACAGTATTTTGCAGGCTTGTAAAGTTCAACTAAAACAGAAACTCTTAATTTCCTGTTGTAGCAAGTAATTTATCGTCAGTTATCTATACTGAATATTTATGAAATAAAAGAACTCTTTGAAAATTTAATTGAATATTTTCAGTACAAATATATGTGATTTTTTTTTATTTGATTAATTTTGAAAAAAAATATTTCACTTATGAATAAATATTATAATAAATTCACATTTGTATTCATTGCATTTTATTTTAGTCTTTTTTTGCAAGCAGAAACGTTGGTTTATAAAATCGATTTAAAAAAAGATATTGGCAGTACTACTTGGCTTTATATTCAGCGTGGATTTGCCGAAGCGGCGGATAAAAATGCCAGTTCAATTTTAATTCATATGAACACTTATGGAGGTGAAGTATTGTATGCCGATTCAATAAGGACAAAAATTCTTAACAGTAAAATTCCGGTTTATGTTTTTATTGATAACAATGCAGCGTCAGCCGGAGCTTTAATAGCAATAGCATGTAAAAAAATTTATATGCGTCCCGGGGGCAGTATTGGAGCTGCAACAGTAGTTGATGCATCGGGCGCAAAATTACACGACAAATATCAATCGTATATGCGGGCTACTATGCGGGCAACTGCCGAAGCTCATGGAATGGACACAATAATTAACGGTAACGATACGGTGTTTAAATGGAAACGAGATCCGTTGATAGCTGAAGCCATGGTCGACGAACGGACAGTAATACCAAATTTGATAGATTCAGGAAAAACACTCACATTTACTACCCGTGAAGCAATAAAATACGGATACTGCGAAGGAGAAGCAGAAACTATAAACCAGGTGATAGAAAAATATTTGGTAGAATCAGATTATATTATCGAAACATTTAAACCTTCAACACTGATAAATCTGAAAGGTTTTTTGATGAGCTCTGTTATTCAGAGTTTGCTTATTATGCTCATAATTGGCGGAATTTATTTTGAGTTACAAACGCCCGGAATTGGTTTTCCGCTTGGTGTGGCAGTTGTGGCGGGTATTTTGTATTTCTCACCACTCTATATCGAT
>CAYQWD010000410.1:0-3041 GCA_964420955.1 uncultured Paludibacter sp.
TATGTGGGTTCACAGCGGCAGCCTGAATATTACGATTACGTGGTTTCGTTGCAACCAAAACGCGTAATTTTTAATCCCGGAACCGAAAATCGGGAATTTGAAGAAATTCTGATTAAAAATGGAATAAAAACCGAAATTGCATGCACACTTGTATTGTTGGGTACGGGTCAATATTGAAAATTATAAATTTGATACAGAATAAATATAAATTATTTTATGAAGATAGCATTAATTGGTTACGGAAAAATGGGCAAAACCATAGAGCGAATTGCCCGCGAACGCGGACACGAAATAGTGTCGGTCATCGATATTGAAAATATGGAAGATTTCGACTCGGATGAATTTCGGAACGCCGATGTTGCAATCGAGTTTACGACCCCAAAAGTGGCTGAAAGCAATATTCGCAATGCATTTCATGCAGGAGTTCCTGTTGTAAGTGGCACAACTGGTTGGACTGAGCAATTGCCTGCTTTAAAAAAAGTAATAGAAGATGAAGGACGCACATTGTTCTGGTCATCAAACTTCAGCCTTGGAGTAAATATTTTTATGGCGGTAAATAAATATTTAGCCAAAATTATGAATAATTATCCAAATTATGCAGTTGAAATGAACGAAGTGCATCATACCCAAAAAATGGATGCTCCGAGCGGCACAGCTATCACCTTAGCCGAAGGAATTATTCAAAATATTGACAGAAAGAAAAACTGGGTTTGCAATGTGCCTGCTCAAACAGATGAATTACATATTACATCAGAGCGTAAAGGTCAGGTGCCGGGTATTCATGCTATTCGCTACGATTCATCGGTTGATTTTATTGAAATCAGGCATGAACTTAAAAACCGTGACAGTCTTGCACTTGGCGCCGTACTTGCTGCCGAATTTACTGCCGGCAAAAAAGGTTTACTCGGTATGGAGGATATGTTGAAGTTTTGAGTCTATAAAGCCATTTTTCAAAAAATTGATTTTATAAATATGAGAAGTCTTTTTGAGGTTACCCTAAACAAATCGTATTAAATTATGATAAAAGTTAACACCAAGGAAGTGGCTTTAAGTATGCCTGTATTTTATTCAAGTGATGGTTTTGATATTTCAACAAAAAATTGATAAAATCATAAATGATTTTGCGATAGTTGAGATTTAATGCGTTTAAAACAATGCTCTTGAATGTTATGAATTAAACAAATAAAAAATTTTTAATCTCCTGATATGGATAATCAATCTTCACAATCCGCTAACCGTTATCATCACCCGCTCAAACAATGGATTAAAGCCATTTTTTGGTGCATTATTTATGTCTTATTTATTATTTGGGTAGGCAACTTATGGTGGTTGTTGTTATTGCCTTTGGTATTCGATGTGTTTATAACAAAGTATGTGCCCTGGACGTGGTGGAAACGTTCGAAAAACAAAACCTTCGTAGCCATCATGGGATGGGTCGATGCAATTGTATTTGCATTGGTGGCAGTTTATTTCATCAATCTGTATCTTTTCCAGAATTACCAGATTCCTTCATCTTCGCTCGAGAAAACTCTTTTAGTTGGCGATTTTCTTTTCGTAAGTAAGGCAAGTTTCGGGCCACGTGTGCCAAACACACCGCTCTCATTCCCGCTGGTACAGCATACTTTCCCTGCAATGCTCGGCGGTGGAAAATCATTTATCGAAAAACCGCAATGGGAATACAAGCGGCTGAAAGGATTCGATAAAATTGAACGGAATGATATCGTAGTATTCAATTTTCCTACAGGCGATACAGTTTCTGTGAAACAGCAAAACCCTGATTATTACACACTTTGCTACTATTACGGACGTGATGTGGTAAACAGCCGGAAAGATATTTTTGGCGAAATTGTATATCGCCCTGTTGACCGCCGCGAAAATTATGTGAAACGTTGTGTTGGCTTGCCCGGCGATTGGTTCGAAATCAAAAACAACACCATTTACGTAAATGGTGTGAAGGAAGAAAAAATTCCAGGCATTCAGTTTAATTATTACGTACAGACAGATGGAACGCAATTGTCCGCCTCGCTGCTCGATAAAATAGGAATAAGTAATGATGACCGCCAGTTACTCGATAATCAGCAAAATTACGAGGAAATTATGGCTTTGGGTCTCAATCCTCAGTTGCCTGTGTATCATTTCCCGCTAACAGAAGAAATGTACACACAGATCCAAAATGTAACAGGTGTAATTTCCATAAAAATTGAACCTGCATGGCGTGGAGGCGAAGTATTTCCCCTTGGCGGCAAAAAAAGCTGGAACCGCGATAATTACGGACCGTTTTTTATCCCCAAAAAAGGCTCGAAATTACAATTAAACCAATACAATTTGCCGATTTATGAACGTATAATTCGAGTTTATGAAAACAATAAACTGGAAGTAAAAGATGACAAGTTTTTCGTTAACGATGTGGAAACTACAACTTATCAGTTTAAAATGGATTATTACTGGATGATGGGAGATAATCGTCATAATTCTGCCGATTCCCGTTCGTGGGGTTTTGTGCCTGAAGATCATGTGGTTGGTCGTCCGGTGCTGGTTTGGCTTTCGCTGAACAAAGATAAGGGTTTGTTTAACGGGAAAATCAGATTCAACCGTTTCTTTAAAAATGCTGAAAGATAATTTTACCGGATTTTCTGATAGAAAGGTAATTTTTTCACTCGCTTATTTACCCCCTGTATCATACTTTGTGCTGTTTAATAAAGCTGAAAAGGTTTTTATTGAACAGCATGAGTTTTATCAGAAGCAAAGTTACCGCAATCGTTGTGTAATTGGAACTGCCAATGGTGCAATGCCTCTTACAATTCCTGTAGATAAATCAGGAAAGGAAAAAATAAGAGATGTAAAAATTTCCAACCATACCGACTGGCAAACAATGCATTGGCGTTCAATTGAAGCTGCATATAACTCAAGCCCTTTTTTCGAATATTATACTGATGATTTTCGTATATTTTATCAAAAAAAATGGATATATTTGTGGGATTTCAATTCTGAACTTTTACACAAAGTACTCGAACTGCTTGAAATTAACAGAGAAATAGAAC
>CAYQWD010000411.1:0-3041 GCA_964420955.1 uncultured Paludibacter sp.
TTTTTTATTATTTTCATGTTGTTAAACAGATTTTGCATGAGTTTACATATAAGGAATTAGAAATTATGAGTTTAAAAAATTGATGTTTCATAGAAAATTTTCTGTTCAAAGTTTAATTATAACAAAAAGAGCCGACCATATACTTAGTCAGCTCTTTCTTTAGATTGAATTTTTTTTATTTCTGTTTATAATCGTCCCAGTTTGTGCCAAGCATACTGCCGGATTTCATAAATTGCGCGTGCATCCCGAAACAAGCATGTAAATCAGTAGGAGTGTGACAAGGTCCCGAAAGTGCCAAATAATCGCGCAACATTTGTTTATACGCAGGGTCAACGCAATTTTCAATAATTTCCTCAGCACGCTGAATTGGAGACTTGCCCCGTAAATCTGCAACGCCATGTTCTGTAATAATGATATTTACCGAGTGTTCAGTTTGGTCAACATGGCTTACCATGGGCACTATTGCGCTGATATCGCCTTTTTTTGCTGTCGATGGTGTGGTGAAAATGGAAATATAGGCGCTACGTGTAAAGTCGGCAGAACCGCCAATACCGTTCATCATTTTCGATCCCATCACGTGTGTGCTGTTTACATTTCCGAAAATGTCGGCTTCAAGAGCAGTGTTAATGGTTATTAAGCCTAGTCGGCGAGCCAATTCGGGACTGTTTGACATTTCCTGGGGGCGAAGAACTATTTTATCGCGGAAAAACTCAAGATTGGCATAAATTTCTTTCAGTACCGGAGTTGTAATTGTAAGTGAGCAACCGCTTGCAAATTTTATTTTACCATTTTTCAATAATTCAATCACAGAATCCTGAATAACTTCGGTGTACATTTCGAAGGAGGGAATATCGGGATTTGTTCCGAGTGAAGCCATAACAGCGTTTGCAATGTTTCCTACGCCCGACTGAATCGGTAAAAATTCTTTCGGAACTCGACCTCCTTTGATTTCGTTTGCAAGGAAGTTGGCTACATTCTGTCCTATTTTGTTGGTTATTTCATCGGTAGGAGTAAATCCACTCACTTCATCATCGCGGTCGGTTTCAACCACACAAAGTATTTTTTTAGGATCAACCTTAATGTAAGGAACACCCATGCGATCGGATGGTTTCAGCAATGTCATCGGAAGGCGATGTGGAGGATCGGCAGGCTCAAAAATATCGTGAAACCCGCGCAATTCTTTCGGATGGTTATGATTCCATTCAACTATAATATGATCAGCAAGACCGGCAATTGTTGGCGAAATTCCTACACCGGTAGTCGGAATCAATTCCCCATTTTCGGTAAGATCGCAGACTTCAATTACTGCAATACGGGGTGGAGGCATAAAACCAAAACGAAGATGTGGAGCGATTGATGATAAGTGCATGTCGAAATAGGGAGCTCTTTCAGCATTAAGCGCTGAACGCAAATCCTTGTTTGATTGATATGGAGTGCGAAAAAGTATTGCGTTGGCGCGTGCTAAAGCGCCATCGAGCGAATCGCCGGTAGAAGCGCCTGTGTAAACACCGATTTTGAATTCTTTATCTTCAGCATGGAAAGCTTCCGCTCGTTTGGCAATGGCAGTTGGTACTGCTTTCGGACAACCGGCAGGTGTAAATCCGCTAAAACCTAATATATCGCCATTGTTTACGAAAGATGCTGCTTCTTCGGCAGTAACAAATTTAAAAACGTCTTTAAGCATAATTTTTGTATCTTTATTCTGTTTATTTTTATATACCTTAAAAAGCTATTAATCAGCAAGCTATAATAACTCTGAATTCTTTAGAAAGGGGTTTTTGAATTCGGGCACAAAATTACCAAATAATTTTTGAATAGCATTGATGAAAAGCAATAATTAATGAAAAATTTCTTCAATTTGTTGATGCATAAATTTCATTTTTTTTAAAGTACAATGGGGCGTTATAAAATAACACAATATGCATTAAATAAAGCTGTTATGTGTTGACATTATTGATATTCTACAAAGAATCATTTTACATACTCAATGCGAAGGACACAAAGTTTTCAATTTTCACAACATGCTAATAACCCGATTCTTAAAAAAAAGGCGCGAAGAGGAAGACTTAAAAGTTTTCCTTTGGGTCTTTGCATCTTCGCATCTTAGAGTTCACAATAATATTTTTACGACGAACTATTGAAAATAAATTTTCCTCATTAATCTTTAAAAAAAAATCAGAATATTCCCCACAATTGTTACATTTAATTGTTTTAAACGTCAGTTATTTGAAAGAAAAAATCATATTTTATGAAAACCAAAATACTTATATTGTTTGTGTTGATAGGTCAGCAAATATTTGCTCAAACTTATGAAACGCAGTTTTCGAAGCCGCTCAGTCGTGTTTTAAACGAAATCGGAACACGTTTCGGTGTGAAATTAAAGATTGATGCTGATACAGTGGGAAAAGTGGTGAAATATGCCGATTTTCGTATCCGGCCTTATTCGGTTGAGGAATCGTTAAATAATGTTTTAGCAATTTTCGATTACAAATTTGTAAAAGAAAACGAAAAAACTTTCAAGATTAAGCCTTACGAATATATGAGGCGGACACCTGCAGATGGTGAAAAATTGCTTGCTTATCTGAGTACATTTTACAGAGATTCACCGGAATGGAATTTGCGTAGTGCAAAATTAAAATCAGAAGTACGTGAATTGTTGAAGATTGATGCAGCACTGGCAAAACGGGTTCAGTCGAAACCAATATTATCGAAAATAAGAAAATATAACGGTTATTCAGTACAGAATTTTGCCATCGAAACATTGCCGGGTTTATATGTAAACGGCTCAATTTACACACCCCTCAGCAAAGGGAAACATGCATTGATTCTTTGTCCGAACGGTCACTGGGCAGGTGGAAGATACAACAGCGATGAGCAGACAAGATTTGCGACATTGGCGCGTATGGGAGCAGTTTGTATAAGTTACGATTTGTTTGGATGGGGCGAATCGGCTTTGCAGGTAACTTCTACTGCACATCGAACATCGGTGGCGCATATTATTCAAATACTGAACGGAATTACAATTCTCGATTATATGCTCA
>CAYQWD010000412.1:0-3040 GCA_964420955.1 uncultured Paludibacter sp.
AGCAGTAGCTACAGTGCTCGAATTTGCCACTTCGATACATTTTGCGCTATGACGACTTCGGATATAAAACCATCCATCGCCCGCATACTCAAGATACCATTGTTGATTGCCACCTTTGGTATCATCCCAAACAATTATGTTACCTCCATTGTCCAACGACCAGTTTAAGATATCGAGTGATTTACCACTGTGAACTGCAGTAAAAGTGAAATAACTAAAATCGCCGCCAATACGCGTATCAACGGGAGTTACATTCCATTGCTGAAACGTAACCTTGCTATAATTGTTCTGGCGAACGTTAGCTCCTGCGTTTGCCGATCCGGATGCAACTTCCATTACTTTTCCACTGTTTCGGTTTAATAGAACATATTTTCCATTAATCACAGGTTGAATATCATCGCCATAAGTGATATTTACTACCCGTTCAGCATTGGTTTGCCCTATCTGATAGCCTGTGCCACCCGGAAGTGTCATTATGTATTCACGTTGCGGTCCGTAACCATCAAAGTAAACATCTTTATCCTTCGAATAAAAACGATATGTTGAAGTAATTGCTTGTCGTTCCGAAGTGCCTCCGAAAGCCTGCAATTTACCTTCGGGACTTCGGTAAACCGATGCAGCAGTCCAATTTGGGCGATGTTCTGCATAAGAAAGTCGTTTCCCATGACTGGCTTTTACAAATTCGCCGCGAGCATATTCGGCTGTACCCCACCAAATTCCGGTCTGTAAACCATATTCTACTCCAACCATTGCCTCCATAACATTGTGTAGCTCATCGTTTGTGGCATGATGTCCGTTTGCCCGAACATTCTGAAAAAAATTGGCATAATTATCAAAACTTCCGGCTAATTGATGCGTGTTCCCCTCATTAAGCCTATCTTTAAGTTGATTATACCAGTTTAATGCCTGATCGCAATTTAAAGTATTTCCGCCCGAAATTCGAATTGTATCAAAACGACGGATTTTTCTTAATTCGCCGGCTATATTATAAAAATCGCTTAAATTTCCTTGTCCGGTAGCTGTATAATCAGGCTCGTTAAATGGAGCAACTGAAATAACACGTCTTCCGCTTTCCTGATGCAATCGGGTAGTTACGTCTATAAGTTGCGCCCAACGCTCTGGCCTTCCTTTATACCATGTATGAACCGAAGGATGATCGCAATTCAGCATAACCGCAGTTTTTGATGGCAGCAGGCTGATAATGTTTAATCGTTGGTTTAAGCGGCTTAATTCGACGGGTTTAAGATTCCCATTAATAAGTGAGTCGGTTGGTGTAAACGATGATCTGATAATATCAACTTTTTCGGCTCCCATGAAAGCCATGCCGCGCACTACATTATCGCGACTTAGCCATGCAAGGTCAAGACCCCAAAAAATAGGTTTCGAAATACCTTCGTCTTTAATGTTGAATATAACATTTCTGTCGGCAGGTGGGTGTGCCACAAGATAATCGGATGTGCTGGCAGGGCGGGTTTGAGATTTGCCTTGACATATCATCAGAAATAAAAAGAGAAATATAAAACAGTTGTTTTTCATATCTTAAATTCTTGTTTATTGTTGCAATGGGTCGATATTAAATAACACAATGTATATTAAATCTGGCTGTTATTTGTTGAAACTATTATTATTCTAAAAAAAATAATTTATCTGCTCAACGCGAAGAAACCAAAGTTTTAAATTTTTACAACACACTAATATCTTGATTCTTAAACAAATGACACAATGAGGAAAACTTATAAGTTTTCCGTTGCGCCTTAGCATCTCTGCGTTCACAACAATATTTTTTATAACGAACTATTATTGTTTGATAAATACAATTAAGTATTTGCTGTAAGTTAGTTTAACTATTCAGGACACTTAACAGATTTTTAAAACCTGTCAGGTGTTTTCCGGTTAAATAATATTGCGTGTTTTAATTAATATACACCAATTATGAATACTTACTTAACTATAGAATATTTATACCAAACATCGAAAATTATTTTAAACTCAATTCAAAGATACAAAAACACATTCGAGTTTTAGAGTTAATATTAAAAAATGAAATGATACTGAATAAAAATGAACGAATTTGAAAATCTTATACATTTTTCCTCGCTTATCTTTTGATATATAAAGTGCTTGTACGATAAAATTAAGGCTTTATCCTCTTTATAATTTTTTTTGTCCACTACTTTTTAAATTTTAGTTTGCTAATTTAGTAGTTGTAAATTTCAGAAATTATTTTTTAATTACACACCTTTAAATTCAATTATCATGAAAAGAAAATTACTTTCGATGTTTATTGCTTGTAGTTTAATTATGGGAACTCAAGCACAAACCTTGCTTTACTCCAACGATTTTGAAACGGATTTGGGAGGATCAACCATTGTAGGAAACGGTATTTTAACTGCCTCAGGCAATGTAAATCACGGACAAGTATTTCACAATGCTGCCGGCGGACAAGGAACCCGCGTAAATTACCTTTTGTTGCCAAACAACATTTTTGCAAATTTGCAGGCATCGGGAATTAAGGGAGCAACTATATCGTTTTGGGTTAATAAGGGAACTGCTACGGGATATTATTGGTCACCGATTTTTACAGCATACGGTGCAGCTCCTTCGCCCGGCAATACTTGGCCCATGTTAGCTTTACAAACCCGTGGTTGGGCACAGATTAACAATGCAGGTTGGTGCGATTTTACCCCTGTGCATAACGCTAAAGGATCAAACACCGAAAGCACAGCATGGACAGACGATGGTAACTGGCATTTTTATACAGCAACATTTACCGAAACAAATGTCAAAGTTTACATCGATGGTGTAATTATGAATGAATGGAACGTAGATGGTGTTACAACCGGACAAATTGTAAGCGGACTTTTCAACGCCGGTTCGGCACTTACCTACATTTGCTTGGGTGGTAACCAGGCATGGTCTTGGAATGATCCTGACCCTGCTTTTATGTTCGATAAGGTGAAGATTTACGCCGGAGCATTAACATCGGCACAAATAAACTCACTGAAGACAACCGATCAACTTTCGGCACCCGTACTTGCTG
>CAYQWD010000413.1:0-3030 GCA_964420955.1 uncultured Paludibacter sp.
CCAATGATGAATATTATCAATGGTGGTTCACATTCCGATGCTCCTATTGCTTTTCAGGAATTTATGATTCGTCCGGTTGGAGCTACTTCTTTTCGCGAAGGACTTCGTATGGGCGCTGAAGTGTTTCACTCACTTAAAAAAGTTTTGCATGACAAAAGTTTAAGCACTGCTGTTGGCGACGAAGGTGGTTTTGCTCCCAATTTGGCAGGCGGTACTGAAGAGGCGCTTGAATCAATCCTTATTGCAATCAAAAATGCCGGTTACGAACCAGGGAAAGATGTAATGATTGGTCTTGACTGCGCCGCTTCTGAATTTTATAAGAACGGAATTTACGACTATTCAAAATTTGAAGGTCCGAATGGAAAAAAACGTACTTCTGCTGAACAGGCTGATTATCTTGCCGAACTTATTGCAAATTATCCAATCGATTCAATAGAAGATGGTATGGGCGAAAGCGACTGGGAAGGTTGGAAACTGTTAACTGATAAAATCGGAAATAAATGTCAACTTGTTGGCGACGATTTGTTTGTTACCAATGTTGAATATCTGAAAAAAGGTATCGATATGGGTTGTGCAAACTCTATTCTTATCAAAGTAAATCAAATCGGCTCACTTACCGAAACCCTTGATGCTATCGAAATGGCACATCGTGCAGGTTATACTTCAGTAACATCGCACCGCTCTGGCGAAACCGAAGATGCTACAATTGCTGATATTGCTGTAGCCACAAACTCAGGACAGATTAAAACAGGATCGCTGAGCCGTTCCGACCGTATGGCTAAATACAATCAATTGCTTCGCATTGAAGAAGAATTGGGCGAACTGGCTGTTTATGGATACAAAAAATAAGAATTTCTGACAGTAGTCTGACATTTTTTTTTAAAACTGACTAAGCCGCCTGACATTTCTGGCGGCTTTTTTCATCTGCAATTTCATTTTTTTAAATGTTAAAATTTCGGCCGTTAATACGCGTTAAGTAAGGCGGGAAAATTGTTAAATTTAGACAAATATCTACATTTTAATGCATTAGAGGAATAACTTTTGATGAATTTTGCGTTGTATATTCAAAAAAACTCAAAATATCAGAAATAATTAACTGTTTTAAAAACTATAAGAATTATGAACATTCAAAAAAAATCTGGAATGGCAGTTTTGTTTGCTGCTGTAGTTGTAGTGAGCATAGCCTCAAGTGTTATTACAAGCCAATATCTTAAAAAACAATCTGCAAAGAATACTTCAGAAGCTTTGTTCAACGGACAAAAAGTACCGGGGCTTTATACATCAGGCATAAACACAACTGCAATGAATATTGATTTTACGCGGGCGGCAGAGCAATCGATTCATGCAGTTGTACACGTAAAAACCAAAACACCAATGCAGGTAAGGAATTTTGGTTTTCAGGGCGATCCTTTTTTCGAATACTTTTTCGGACGTCCTCAACAAAGGCAACAACAAGGTGAAGTGCCAATGCAGGAAGGATCTGGCTCTGGTGTAATCATATCGCAAGATGGTTATATTGTTACCAATAACCATGTTATCGACCGCTCGAAAGAAATTCAAGTAACTTTAAACGATAATCGCAGTTTTCAGGCTAAAGTTATAGGCACCGATCCGAATACTGATATTGCTTTAATTAAAATTGAAGCTGAAAATCTTCCCGTGATACTTTTTGGCAATTCCGATTCGCTAAAAATTGGCGAGTGGGTTTTGGCAGTTGGCAATCCGTTCAATTTAACTTCAACTGTAACCGCAGGTATTGTAAGCGCAAAAGCTCGAAGTATTAATATCTTGAATGCACCTATGAAAATTGAGGCTTTTATACAGACCGATGCGGCTGTAAATCCAGGAAATAGTGGAGGCGCTCTTGTAAATACACGCGGTGAATTAGTGGGTATTAATACCGCAATTGCTTCTCAAACCGGTTCCTATGCCGGATATGCTTTTGCTGTGCCAACAAGCATTGTGCAAAAAGTAGTTTCGGATATTCGCCAGTTTGGTGTGGTACAGCGTGCCGTACTTGGTGTGAGAATGGGCGATGTTACTGATAAGATTGCAAAAGAGAAAAACCTGAAAACGCTTGAAGGTGCTTATGTTGACGAAATTGTGGTAAACAGCGCTGCAGAAAAAGCCGGAATTAAAAAAGAAGATGTAATAATCAAAGTTAATGATGTAAACATAAAAAGCGGAGCGCAATTGCAGGAACAAATAGGAAGATACAGCCCGGGCGACAAAGTGAATGTAACTGTTATGCGTGGAAACAAGCCGCTAACACTAACAGTAGAACTTAAAAACAGTCAGGGTAATACTTCTGTTGTAACAGGAAAAGCTAATTTGGACATTCTTGGCGCTGAATTCAAATTGCCCGATGAAAAACTGAAAAACCAGCTCAACCTGAGTTATGGAGTGGAAGTGAAGTCGGTTACGAAAGGAAAATTTTCTGAAGCAGGAATCAGAACGGGTTTTGTGATTGTAAAAATCAATAATCGCTCTGTAAAATCTGCGGAAGATATTCGTGAAATACTTGATGAGGCTATGAATACGAACGATCAGTTTAAAGTATTAAATATTGCCGGTATTTATCCAAATGGTAGAATAAACTATTATGCTATTAATCTGGCTGATTAGTAATGTAAATGGGTCGTTATAAAATAACACAATGAGTTTTAAATCAAGCTTTTATGTATTGACGCTATTGTTATTCAAAAAGAATCATTTTAAATACTCAACACGAAGAACGCAAAGTTTTCATTTATTACAACATGCTAATAACCTGATTCATAAATAAAGGACGCTAAGAGGAAAGCTTAAAAGTTTTCCTCTTAGGTCTTTGCATCTTCGCATCTTTGCGTTCAAAATAATATTTTCATAACGAACTATTGTAATAATAATTTAAGTAAATGACAAAATTTATATGTATATGATTTTGAAGAAAATAGACGCTGATTTACGCTGATTAAGCGGATTTTAATCTCGTATTTGGCGGGTTGATTTCAGTTACTTATCTTAATCCAATCTTGCTTGCAAGATTTA
>CAYQWD010000414.1:0-3014 GCA_964420955.1 uncultured Paludibacter sp.
CATTTTTTTAATTTTTTATAATCGTAAATGGGCTTTTTAAGGCTCGACTAAATATCTGTCAGCCGGAACTCACGGCGCTCAAACACGGAATTTTCAAACATCAAACATTCAAAACTTTCAAACTTTTTACAAACAATGACAATCCAAACATTTACATTCAATCCTTTCAGGGAAAATACCTATTTATTATACGATGAGACTAATGAAGCTGTGATTATTGATGCAGGCTGTTTGGATAAAGGAGAAAAACACAAATTGGCAAGTTTTATCGCTGAAAATAATCTGCAATTAAAAAATGTTTTGAATACACATTTACATATCGATCATCAGTTTGGCAATAAATTTTTATTCGATACTTATGGTTTAAAACCACAAGCGTGTAAAGAAGATGAGTTTTTGCTTGAAAATGTAAAAAAACAAGCAGCAATGTTTGGCTTACCTCTTAATGATTCAACACAGGAAATTGGTGAATACATTGAAGATAATCAGGAAATTAGATTTGGAAATAATGTAATTAAATCATTGCATTGTCCCGGACACTCGCCCGGAAGTATGTGTTTCTATATTGAGAAAACAGGTGTGTTATTTTCAGGCGATGTTCTATTTCAGGGTTCGATTGGGAGAACAGATTTACCAAAAGGCGATTATGCCTCATTAATTCATTCGATTACCACACGTTTATTGCCTCTCCCCGACTCTACTGTAGTTTATAGCGGACATGGCGATTCAACTACAATTGGTGTGGAAAAGAGGAATAATCCGTATTTGTGATTGGTTTATTAGTTTATTAGTTTATCGGTTTATTAGTTTATCGGTTTATTAGTTTATCACAATTATATTATAAACTCTACAAACTCTACAAACTAATTAACTCTTATACAATCCATTCTCTTCGATAAACCTCAAAACTTGGGAATTTAGCCAATTGGTTACATCTTTTTTTTGTTTTAATTTATTACGGATTTCTGTTGACGAAATATTATAAAATGGAGTATTGAGTAATTGCATTTGAGGATAAATATCGGCTACTTCAGAAAAATTGAATCCTTTGCGAGGATAAACCATTACTTTAAATTTTTCAATTATTTCTTTATAATTCTTCCATTTATCAAAAACCAAAGCGTTATCACTGCCAATTATTAAATAAAATTCATGTACGGGATAAATTTGATTTAATTTTTTTAAAGTTTCGAAAGTATAAGAAGGAACTGGCATAGTGAATTCCAAATCAGAGACTTTCATTGATGGATTTCCGGAAATTGCCAACATCAGCATCTCTAAACGCAAATGCTCGTCGATCAAATCTTTTTGTTTTTTGAGCGGATTGCATGGCGAAACAATGAACCACACCTCATCCACTAAAGATTTTTCAATAAGAAAATCGGCAAGCTGTGTATGTCCGATGTGAACAGGATTAAAGGAACCTGAATAAACTGCAACTCTCATAAATTTCAAATATAGTTTCGAACCCCGAATATGGCAGTGCCAATCCTGACTATAGTACTCCCCTCCTCTATAGCTATATGATAATCATCAGTCATACCCATAGAAATTTCGGTAAAAGCAACATTTTGTGCAAAATGTTCGGTTTTCAATTTATTAAAAATTCGTTTAAGAGTTCTAAATTCAGTTCTAACCCGTATTAAATCGTTTGTAAAAGTTGCCATACCCATTACTCCACATATTTCCACATTTTTACATCTATCAATTTCGCCCGATTTTATTGCTTCGAAAAGTTCTGCTTCAGAGAAACCGAATTTGCTTTCTTCAAGTGCAATATGTATTTGCAGCAGGCATCTCACTTTTTTATCAATTTTAGCGGCTGCTTTATCAATTTCATTCATCAATTTCAATGAATCAACACCATGTATCATTGAAACAAAAGGCACTATAAATTTCACTTTATTGGTTTGCAAGTGTCCGATAAAATGCCATTGAATATCAGATGGCAGCGTCTCATATTTTGAACATAATTCCTGTACTTTATTTTCTCCGAAAATACGTTCACCTGCAATGTAAGCTTCCATTATTTCTTCTTTTGTATGGAACTTGCTAACACAAACGAGTTTTACATTTGGTGGTATATTTTTATGAATTGATGCCAAGTTTGTTTTTACCGACATAAGTATAATAATAATTTTTATAATTCTTCTGGTTTTGAAGTTGATGGAACATATCTGAACACATCCATCAACTGGGTTTCGACAATTGCAGCCACTTCGTAATCGGCCATTGAACCTTGCATTCCTTTTTTCAGATTTTCGAGCGCATGTGTAAAGTCTCCAGCCTGAATTATCATAGCTACAGCAGTGCGTTTTTCAGTCTGACTGTCCTCATCTAGACTTACGAAATTCACTTTCGCCCGATACCATTTATCACCTGTTTCATCGAAAAATAATTCGTTGATTTTAACTCTTTTGATATTTGATACTGAAAAATCACCACTAATGAAAGGTTTCATTTCAAGGGTAATACGTTTTTCAGCTTCGGTGAATGATAGAGCATCAATCAAATACGATTCTGAAGTTTTTACTACATTGCCTTCACTTGCTGTTTTTTCAAACTTTACTTTACATTCAAACCAATTATGCATAAATTGTTTTTAATAATTTGATTTTTAACTTATTAATATGTTTTTTCTGTTTTAAAAATTGAGTATCTGATTACATTCAATTATAATATTTCGGAGATTGATACTTTATAACTCAAATAATGTTCAGTTGTAGACATTTTTTGCAAAGATACAATTAATAAAAAAGTTGACTTGATTTTCAATAAAAAATTCCAAATAATTATTTTTCTGTTCATGATATCAATAGTTCGTTCTTAGAACATGACAAAAAAATAAAACGCAGAGCTGTGAAGATGCAAAGACGCAAAAGAAAACTTTTAAGTTTTCCACTTCGCGCTCTTTTTTTAAGAGTCAGGTTATTAGCATGTTGTAAAAAATGAAAACTTATCTTAGCGTTGAGTATTTAAATTAATCTAACACTACTAACCGACTAAACATCTGA
>CAYQWD010000415.1:0-273 GCA_964420955.1 uncultured Paludibacter sp.
AAGGCGATTTGGTAAAATTTGTGAACACCGGAAAGGAATATGATGCCGATGAAATTGGAGTGCTCAAACTCGACATGATTCCTTCGAGTGAATTAAGCGCAGGAAACGTAGGTTATATTATATCGGGCATTAAAACATCGAAAGAAGTTAAAGTTGGCGATACTATAACACATGTAAAACGTTCCTGTTCCAAAGCTATCAGCGGTTTCGAGGAAGTAAAACCGATGGTGTTTGCCGGAGTCTATCCTATCGAAACAGAAGATTTTGAAGACT
>CAYQWD010000415.1:283-1924 GCA_964420955.1 uncultured Paludibacter sp.
ATCCATCGAAAAACTGCAGCTCAATGATGCTTCGCTTACTTTTGAGCCCGAATCTTCGGCAGCGCTCGGTTTTGGTTTTCGATGTGGATTTTTAGGTATGTTGCACATGGAAATTGTTCAGGAAAGACTCGACCGCGAGTTCGATATGAATGTAATTACAACTGTGCCCAACGTTTCGTATAAGGTTTACACCAAAAAAGATGAAATGATTGAAGTTCACAATCCTTCAGGTTTACCGGATTTAATGCTGGTTGAACGGATTGAAGAACCTTACATTCGTGCTTCAATTATTACACGCACCGATTATATCGGACAAATTATGACACTTTGCCTGGGCAAACGCGGAGAACTGATAAAACAGGAATATATTTCTGGCAATCGCATGGAACTCATTTTCGACATGCCTTTGGGCGAAATTGTGTTCGATTTTTATGACAAACTCAAAAGTATTTCCAAGGGCTATGCATCTTTCGATTATCACATGAACGGTTATCGTCCTTCGAAACTTATCAAACTCGATATATTGCTCAATGGCGAATCGGTCGATGCACTTTCCTCGCTCATTCATTTCGACAATGCAGTTACACTTGGACGCAGGATGTGCGAAAAATTAAGAGAACTTATACCAAGGCAGCAGTTCGACATTGCTATTCAGGCAGCCATAGGCGCAAAAATTATTGCCCGCGAAACAATTAAGGCTGTGCGTAAGGATGTAACCGCCAAATGCTACGGAGGCGACATATCGCGCAAGCGCAAACTGCTGGAAAAACAGAAAAAAGGAAAAAAACGAATGAAACAGATAGGAAATGTTGAGGTTCCACAAAAAGCCTTCCTCGCAGTTCTGAAGCTGGATTAAATACAAATTGACAACAAAATTCTTAAAAAAAACAGTCGGGAAATTACTGATAGAATTCCTGTAATTTTTTCTCAAGAAGACGACAATGGTGCCGCCCTGCTGTCGTCTTTCTTTTTTCAGACTAATTTGAAACTAACTTACAATTTTTTTTCAGGTATAAATATTTAATATTGAAAGTATGGTACTTACTATTGTCATTGTTTTTATCGCAGGATACCTCGCTATAACCCTCGAAAATGAAATTAAGGTAAACAAAGCTGCTGCAGCGCTTATCACAGGAGTTTTGTGTTGGGTAATTTACATTTTGTCCACCACTGACAAACATTTGGTAAACGAACAACTTCTGGAACATATTGCCGATATCTCTGGAATTCTTTTTTTTCTTTTGGGCGCTATGACTATTGTTGAATTGGTTGATGCACATGATGGCTTTGATATTATTACTGATTTTATCAGACAAACCAATAAACGAAGGCTTTTAATTATGACCGGATTATTGACTTTTTTCCTTTCGGCAATTCTCGATAACCTCACTACAACAATTGTGATGATTTCATTGCTCCGAAAACTTATTCCCCAAAAAAGTGACAGGCTGTTTTTTATTGGCATAGTGGTGATTGCTGCAAATGCCGGTGGGGCATGGACACCAATAGGCGACATAACAACCACCATGTTATGGATTGGAGGACAGATTTCAACAGGCAGTATAATGACACAAATGTTTATACCCAGCTTAATCAGCCTGCTTGTTCCACTGCTATTGGTTTCACTCAACCTAAAAGGAA
>CAYQWD010000415.1:1934-2204 GCA_964420955.1 uncultured Paludibacter sp.
CCACATGAACATGCAATACATAATAGGAAAAATATAATAAGCACCCGAAAAAGAGTTTTCATGCTTGTAACAGGAGTTTTGGCGCTTATTTCCGTGCCTGTTTTCAAACTTTATACACATTTACCGCCATTTATGGGAATGCTTCTCGGGTTGGGCATTATGTGGGTAATTACGGAACTTATTCACCGGAAAGCAAGCGATGAACAAAAAGAAAAACTGACACTTGTTTACATACTTCATAAAATTGACATATCAAGTATTTTATTTTTC
>CAYQWD010000415.1:2214-3004 GCA_964420955.1 uncultured Paludibacter sp.
TACTGATGGCTGTTGGTGCAATGGAAGCATCCGAAATTTTACCACACGCTGCCGAATGGTTATCGGCAAAAATAGGCGACCAAAAACTAATTGTTATGTCAGTGGGCATATTGTCATCAATAATTGACAATGTACCCATAGTTGCTGCATTTCAGGGCATGTACAGTCTTGTGCAATATCCGATGGATAACTTTATTTGGATTTTTCTAGCCTATTGCGCAGGAACAGGTGGCAGTATTTTAATTATTGGTTCTGCAGCAGGTGTGGCTGCCATGGGCATTGAAAAAATTGATTTCTTCTGGTATTTAAAAAAAATTAGCTGGATTGCATTGATAGGATTCTTTTCGGGGGCATTAACATATATTTTTGTTGAGAATTTGATGTTTTAGCTTCAGAAATGAACTTTTATTAAAAAATTGAATTAGTTTTGCATAGCTGTTAATTTTTATTTTTCAGTTTATTTTCTTTAAAAAACTAATTCATTTTTTTAATGGAAAAAACCGGTTTAATTTCACAAATAATAGGACCGGTAGTTGATGTTTATTTTGATTTCGAGCAAGAGGATGACATCAGACTACCTTCAATATATGATGCACTAAGTGTAGATAGGGGAAACGATAATCGCCTGATTCTTGAAGTGCAACAGCACATTGGCGAACAAACAGTTCGATGTGTGGCTATGGACAGCACCGATGGACTGCAACGCGGGCTGAAAGTTACACCACTTGGAAGTCCGATTACTATGCCAGTAGGAAACCAGGTTAAAGGACGCCTGTTGAATGTAACGGGC
>CAYQWD010000416.1:0-2998 GCA_964420955.1 uncultured Paludibacter sp.
GTTATTGACATGTCGAATGTGAAACCTGCAAACTTCCGTAATATCGTTTTCTATGTGAAAGGTTCATGGCTGCATTTCAAAGGTTTGGAAATTATCGGGACACAAGTAACCATCACTACACATACACAAAGCGAATGTTTTCGAAATGAAGGCGGCAGCAATAATATTTACGAACAATGTGTAATGCGCGATGGCATGGCAATAGGTTTTTATTTGACCAAAGGCGCTAACAATTTGGCGTTTCCGAGTCGGGTAAGGGTGGTAATGTGGATGGATTTGGCTTTCATGGAAACAAAGGCAGTACAGGCAATGTTATTCGTGGTTGCCGTGCATGGCTTAACAGCGATGATGGATACGATTGTATAAACAATTCCGAAAATGTTATTTTCGACAATTGCTGGGCTTTTTACAATGGATATTCTACGGGTTTTGTGAGTCGTGGCGATGGGAATGGTTTCAAAATTGGCGGCTATGGACAAGCACCAACAATAGCATCTTTGCCAAATCCTATACCTGCATATACAGTAAAATTTTGTATGGCTTACCGCAATAAAGCAAGCGGTTTTTATGCAAATCATCATGTAGAAACGGGCAGCTTTTGGTTCAACAATACTGCATATCGAAATTCTACAAATTTCAATATGTTGAGCCAAATGATTACCAAAAGCGCCAAAACCGGCAAAGATACCACCATCGATTGTGCAGGCATTCGCCACATTCTGAAAAATAATCTTTCGTTTAAATATTCTACCCAACGGGATACGCTCAATTTGGGTACAAGTACCAATCAGTTTAATTCTTTCACTCCCGGATTTGGTGTAATTGTTGATGGGAATGATTTTCTGAGTATTGACGAAACTTTGCTTATTGCACCCCGACAAGCCGATGGAAGTTTGCCAAAAGTGAATTTCCTCCGTTTAAAACAGGGCAGTGATCTGATAAACAAAGGCGTTGATTTGGGTTTTCCGTATTTAGGCACAACTCCCGATTTGGGCGCTTTTGAATATGAAGAAAGTACTGCGCTTGGTTCTGTAAGCCGGAGCGATTTAAAAGTTTATCCTAATCCGTTCAGTGATAATATTAATATTTCTGCAAATAATATCGTTACTGCAGAAGTGTTTGATATTAAAGGAAATGTTATTGCTATTTTTAATGCAAAGAATAATATCAATCTTGCATTTTTGAAACAGAGCGTTTATTTTATCAGGATAAAAACACCTGATAATGAGAACTCTATGCATAAAATTGTGAAACTTTAAAAAAGCATTTCTGAATGAAAAGATTTTTATACATTATGTTATTGCTGAACCTCGGTTTCACAGTTACTGCAAGAACTTTTTATGTGGCTGTAGATGGTAACGACGAAAATCAGGGTACAAAAGCACAGCCTTTTGCGGGCATTATGCGTGCACAGGAAGCAGTCGGCCCCGGCGATACTGTGTTTATAAGAGGAGGAAAATATGTAATGAGTGAAAATCAAATTGCACGATCGCAACGAGTTTGGGCTTATGTACACGACTTGCAAAAAAGCGGCAAACCCGGCAAAAGAATTCACTATTTTGCTTATCCGGGCGAAAAACCTGAGTTCGATTTTTCAAACGTTAAGCCAGCAAATAAGCGGATCATGGCTTTCAATGTAACAGGTTCATGGCTTCACTTCAAAGGACTTAGCGTAACCGGAGTTCAGGTAACAATTCTAACACACACACAATCGGAATGTTTTCATAACGAAGGAAGTTATAATATTTACGAACAACTTTCGATGCACGATGGACAGGCTATTGGTTTTTATTTGAACAAAGGTTCGCACAATCTAGTACTTAACTGCGATGCTTGGAATAATTATGATTACACTTCCGAAGGTGGGCGTGGGGGAAATGTAGATGGTTTTGGCTTTCATGGCGGACCGTGTGATGTTGGAAATGTGATTCGTGGTTGTCGTGCGTGGTTCAACAGCGACGATGGTTACGACCTCATTCGCTCTGCCGAAACGGTTGTGATTGAAAATTGCTGGGCTTTTTACAATGGCTATTCCGCCGATTTTAAAAGTCTTGGCGATGGTCATGGGTTTAAAGCCGGAGGCTGGGGTTTGAAAAAGGACGAAAGAGTTCCAGACTCTATCAAAGGTCATATTATTCGGTTTTGTTTGGCAGTGAAAAATAAAGCCAGCGGATTTTACTCCAACCATCATCCTGTGGGGAGTGTTTGGATTAACAACACAGCTTACATGAATCGCTTTAATTTCAACATGCTGAACAGGAATGCAGATTTTACGGAATCGATTCCAGGTTTTGGGCACACACTTTTCAACAATCTTTCTTACAGGCCTAAAAACGCTCATATTCATCAGATAAACTTAGAGAAATGCGAGCTTCTAAACAATTCTTTTCAAGCGGAATTGAATTTGACTGATGATGATTTCGAAAGCTTAGACGAAAAGCAACTGATGTTACCAAGAAAATCCAATGGTTCATTGCCTGAAATAAATTTTTTGAAACTTTCACCCAAAAGCCGACTTATTGATGCAGGAATAAAAGCAGGTTTTCCCTACAAAGGAAAAGCTCCCGATTTGGGAGCTTTTGAGGTGAAATAAAATTATTTTTATTACAATATTATTTTTTCGCCGAATTGTAAAATCTGTTTTACAATCGGTACTTTTTTATCAAATTCGTCTTTTGTAAATGCGTGTGGTTCGATAATAGTTTCCTCACCTTTACGAATAACCATCAATTTTACATCGGTTTCAAAAGTGTGTTTTTCATTTTCATTCAGAACTATTGCTATATCTATATCACTATTATCATGCTGATTACCCTTTGCATATGATCCAAAAAGCCATGCTTCGCTAAAACTTAAATTTGAATTGCGAAGACGTATCAGATAATTTCTGCTAATTTTTAGAGCATCGTTTTTATCCATAATCTTGTCTTTTTTATTTTTTCTACTTGGTACATGACAAAAAATAGAACGCAGATTCCGATAGCTATCGTAAGACTGA
>CAYQWD010000417.1:0-2994 GCA_964420955.1 uncultured Paludibacter sp.
GCATTTTCATTCAGAGGGTAGCGAAGAATCTCAGATGTTTAGTCGGTTAGTAGTGATTGTTTATTTAAAATTTTCGGAGTAGACTCATAACTAAATATTTTTCATTGTTTTAAATTCATCATTTCAGGATGTTCAGCTATGTATTTTGTTGTAGCATTATATCCAATATGAAAAATATCCTGATATGCTTCAAAGCTGAATTCGTGATATTTGTCGAAAGCATCGGGCTCAATTAAAAAATTGCACAAAGCACGTCCGGGTGCAGAATTCTGCTGCTGCATTGCTCTTACAGAATATGCCAGCGTGTCGACAGGTTTTTTGAGTTTTTCGGGTATCCGGTGCGGAATTACGTTAACACCAATTATCGTCTCACATTTATGGGCTAAAGGTTGAGCCGGCAGGTTATTTAACAATCCGCCATCGGTGTAAAAAATACCGTTGTGTTTTATTGTATTGAATAATCCCGGAATTGCAGCAGAAGCAGCCAGCCAAGCATCGAGTTTGTTTCCTGAACTTACAATTTCCCAATTTGCAGTGTTTAAATTAACAACGCAAACATGAAGACTTTTTTGTAACTGCTCAAAACAGTTATGCGAAATCAGTTCCTTGACAAGAGAGCGCAAAATGCTGTGATTTGTCAGCCCCGAATTCAGAAATGTTGGCTGAAAAGTCATCAATTTGGTAATTTTATACAGTTTGTCGGTTTTTATGAGTTGCAGCAATTCGTCAGGACTAAATCCTGCACAATAAAAAGCTCCGATTATGGCACCCATGCTCGAGCCGGAAACATTATCGGGTGAAATTCCGTGATCTTCAAGCGACTGTAATACGCCAATATGTCCAAATCCAAGCGCTGCGCCACCGCTAAGACAAATTCCAATGCTGTTTTTTTTACATGCCCATGTTTTGTTTTCCTGATCAAGATTCATAAAAGTTACAGTATTTGAATTTAAAATGTTAATAAAGGCACATTCATTGAACCAAAAAACCAAAAAAATCTGCTATTTTTGCTCACAACAAAAATACACAGAATTTTTAAACGTTTTATATTCATTTCCTAAGTACATAACAAAAATTTATATATAATTTTGAAGAAAATAGAACGCTGATTAAACGGATTTTAAACGAATTTTTAATCTCGCCTTTAGCGATGATTTTGGTTCTTATCTTAATCCAATCTTACTTGCAAGATTTTATCCGTTTGATCTCGGATACCGAGCGACCGCTATTTTGCGGTCTGTCGGGTAAATTCTGCATCAGTCTCACTAAAGCTATCGGGATCTGCGTTCTATTTTTTTTGTCATGTCCTAAGATTCATTTCATGAAAATTTGAAGACGTTTTTTTTCTTGGGTTTCATGTAAGAAAGCCGATTATATAATTTTTTATTTTTCGTATTTTTGTTCATGGTTTTGTATTTTAAATAATTTTTTTTGTGTAAAATGATATTCCCCTTTAGGGGTTAGGGGTTTTATCTTTTATCTTTATTCTTTATTCTATCAAAATGAAACGTTTCAAACTTATGCTGCTTTTTGCAGCTCTTTTTCAGTTTTCAAACGCTGATTTACTCTTCGATATTGTAGATGGTAAATATCGTCCTGGGCGTTTTGACATTCCGATTTCAATGGCAGACGGCGAGTTTTATACCCGTTTGATTGACAACAAAGCCGTTGTAAAATACAGCTACAAAAATGCTGTTTTTGTCGATACTGTTTTCAGTATTTCGCGTATAAAAAATATTAAACTAAAAGGAATCAGTGGATATGAATTTAGTCCGAATGAAAACCGGTTAATCGTTTTCAATAATGTAAAATATCGCTATCGTCGCACATTTACGGCTGATTATTATGTTTTTGACATAAAACGCGGCGAGCTTGCACCACTATCGGATAAATCTCCCCAAGAAGTACCGCTTTTTTCGCCCGACAGTCGATATATCGCTTTTGCCCGCGAAAATAATCTTTTCATAAAAAAACTCGATTTCAATACCGAGTCGGCTGTTACTGCCGATGGTCAGCCCGGAAAAATCATAAACGGAACACCCGATTGGGTTTACGAGGAAGAGTTCACAATGACGCGTCACTTTGTGTGGAGCCCCGACAGTAAATTACTTGCTTTCGTAAAATTTGTAGAAACAGATGTGCCTGAATTTTCATTTCAGAAATTCAGTTCCGATAAAATTCAAAATGGCGATTTTGATGTATATCCTTCAGATATCAACTTTAAATATCCAAAAGCCGGTCAAGTAAATTCAAAAGTTTCGGTTTGTGTGTTCGATGATTTCAACAAAACCACCCGCGTGATGAAAGTAAGCGAGCCTGATGAAGATTTTTACATTCCACGCATTCAGTGGACTAATAATCTTGAGCAGCTTTTTGTTTACAAACTCAACCGGAATCAGAACCGTCTTGATATTTTAACCGTAAACCCACGATCAACGGTGTCGAAACTTGTTTTACGCATGGACGATAAACGTTATGTTGATTATCAGATTATTGATGATGTACAGTTCACCGCCGATAACCAATTCTTTTTCATGATGAGCGAAAAGGATGGATACCGCCATATTTATCAGTATAAAATCAATGGTTCTCTTGCCCGTCAGGTTACAAAGGGGAATTGGGATGTAACGGCTTTTTATGGTTACGATGAAGCTAAAAAACTGGTTTATTATCAGTCGGCAGAAACTTCGCCTATGCAGCGCGATATATTCTCGGTTGATCTGAAAGGAAAAAAAACGCGTCTAACCGATGGTAAAGGCACGCACAATGCTGTTTTTAACCGTACATTTACATTTTTTACCGATATTGCAAATTCGCAAAACGTAGCAAGCAGGGTAACCTTACGCAACGCTGGCGGAAAAGCACTGAGAGAGATTTCCAATAATCAAAAACTTGAAGCCGATTTTGCAGCCCTAAATCTTCCACGCAAAGAATTTTTCTCTTTTGTAACATCCGAAAATGTGAAATTAAACGGGTGGATTTTGAAACCATCAA